>NZ_SOGI01000068.1:0-113915 GCF_004403385.1 Cryobacterium sp. TMT4-31 | reverse complement strand
GACAGTGAGAGAACTAGACAGCTCCACTCTCGACCGGAGGTCCTCACCCGTCTACAGCTGAATCACACCTCGACCAACGTCCCTGGGCAGCACAGCTAGAGCGTTTCGCCCAACGCCCGGTACTGGCGTTCGTGGTAGATCAGCGCCTCGTCGTCATCGCCGAGGCCGCCGCCCTCGATCTGCACTACGACCACAGCAGAGTTGTGCACGGTCACGCGCTCCACGATCCGTCCCACCATCCACGACGTCACGTTGTTGAGAACGGGCAGGCCGTACGGTCCCACCCGCCAGTGATCGCCGACGAAGCGCTCGGCGTTGGGTCCGGCCAGCCGCTCGGCCAGGGTGCGGTTGCGCAGCCCGAGCAGGTGGATGACGACGCGCTCGGTCTCGTTGATGGCCGGCCACGAGCTGGCCGACTTCGCCATGTTGAAGGTAGCCAGGGGCGGCACCGCCGACATGGACGCCAGGGATGTCGCGGTGAATCCGACGGGCTTGCCCTGAGCGTCCAGCGCGGTCACGACCGCGACGCCCGCCGCATGACGGCGAAACGCGTTCTTGAACGCGGCCAGGTCGCCAGGCGCGTTCGGGTCGGTGTCGAGGGCCGGGGCGTGGGGGAGACCTGCGGAGGGAAGACCTGCCGGTGCGGTGGTGCGTTCGTTCATAGTGGTGCCAATCGTTTCACCGATCAGCCTATTCCCGTGCGAGCACCGTTCTTGGATAAGCTGGAGTGACATGATCCAGACGATTGACCTTCGAGGAACGCGGCCTGCTCCGGCCGAACTTTTGGCCTCGGTGCCCCGGGCGCTCACCAGCGTCACGGTCGCCAGTGACGTTGCCGCCGAACTGATCGATGATGTGCGCGCACGCGGCGAACAGGCCCTGCTCGACCAGGCCGAGCGCCTCGACAGGGTACGCCCCGAGCACGTTCGCGTTCCGGCTTCCCACGTCGCCGAGGCCCTTGAGGCCCTCGACCCGGATGTCCGCGTCGCGATCGAGGAGACCATCCGCCGGGTACGCCTGGCCAGTGCCGCACAGGTGCCGCCCCTGGTGACCACCACGATCGCCGACGGCGCCGAGATCGTGCAGCGCTGGCGCCCCGTCCAGCGGGTCGGCCTCTACGTTCCCGGCGGCAAGGCCGTCTACCCGTCCAGCGTCGTGATGAACGTGGTGCCCGCGCAGGTGGCCGGGGTCACCTCCATCGCCCTCGCATCCCCGCCGCAGAGCCACTTCGATGGACGAGTGCACCCCACCATCCTCGCCGTCGCCGGTCTTCTCGGCGTCGACGAGATCTACGCCATGGGCGGCGCCGGCGCCGTGGGCGCCTTCGCCTACGGCGTGCCCGGCCTCGGCCTCGACCCCGTGCAGCTCGTCACCGGCCCCGGCAACGTCTACGTCGCCGCCGCCAAGCGGCTCGTTCGCGGCGTCACCGGGATCGACTCCGAAGCCGGACCGACCGACATCCTCGTGATCGCCGATGCCGCGGCCGACCCGGCCTTTGTCGCCGCAGACCTGGTCAGCCAGGCCGAGCACGACGAACTCGCCGCCGCCGTGCTCGTCACGGACTCCGCCGAGCTCGCCGAAGCCGTCGAAGCGCTCCTGAACGACCTGGCCACCACCACCACGCACGCCGAACGGGTCACCGCATCGCTGGGTGGCAGCCAATCGGCCATCGTGCTGGTGGACGACCTCGAGCAAGCCGCCGCGTTCAGCAACGCGTTCGGTCCGGAGCACCTCGAGATCCAGACCGAAGACCCCGACGCCGTCCTCGGCCAGATCGACAACGCCGGCGCCATCTTCCTGGGCCCGTACGCGCCGGTCAGCCTCGGCGACTATGCCGCCGGCTCCAACCACGTGCTGCCCACCGGGGGACAGGCGCGGTTCTCGGCGGCCCTCGGCGCGTACACCTTCCTGCGCCCGCAGCAGGTCGTGCGCTACACCAGAGACGGCCTCGCCGGCGTGGCCGACCACATCCTTGCCCTGTCCGCTGCAGAGGCGCTGCCCGCCCACGGTGACGCCGTCAGCGTCCGATTCAGCACGGCCGCGGAACGGTAGGCTCGTAGGCACAATGTATTGCCCGTTCTGTCGCCACCCAGATTCCCGTGTCATCGACTCCCGCACCAGCGACGACGGGCTCTCGATCCGTCGCCGCCGGCAGTGCCCGGAGTGCGGTCGCCGGTTCAGCACCACCGAAACCGCCAGCCTGAACATCATCAAGCGCAGCGGCGTGGTCGAACCGTTCAGCCGGGAGAAGATCGTCTCCGGCGTGCGCAAGGCCTGTCAGGGCCGCCCGGTCACCGACTCTGACCTGGCCATGCTCGCGCAGAAGGTCGAGGAGACCATCCGTCAGACCGGTGCGTCCCAGATCGAGGCCAACGACATCGGCCTGGCCATCCTCGCCCCGCTGCGCGACCTCGACGAAGTGGCCTACCTGCGCTTCGCCAGCGTCTACCAGGCATTCGATTCGTTGGAAGACTTCGAGAGTGCGATCGGCCAGCTGCGCACCGAGCACACCGCCGCCTCGGAATCCGATCCCGAACCCGAACGGTAGACGTGTACCCCACCCTTTTCAAGCTGGTGCTCACCCGGATCGACCCCGAGCGGGCTCACCACTTGGCCTTCGAGGTCATCCGGTGGATGCCGCGCCTCGGTCTCGGCCCGCTTGTGCACAGGTTCACCCGCCCGCGCACCGACATCGGGGTGGACACCCTCGGCTTGCATTTCGAC
This sequence comes from Cryobacterium sp. TMT4-31, assembly GCF_004403385.1. Classification (NCBI taxonomy): domain Bacteria; kingdom Bacillati; phylum Actinomycetota; class Actinomycetes; order Micrococcales; family Microbacteriaceae; genus Cryobacterium; species Cryobacterium sp. TMT4-31. The sequence goes on along the minus strand of NZ_SOGI01000068.1, from coordinate 111,191 downwards.
TCGCCGTTCGGTGTTGCGGCGGGGTTCGACAAAGACGGCCACGCCGTCATCGGGCTCGGCCGGCTCGGCTTCGGGCACGTCGAGGTCGGCACGCTCACCGCGGTCGCCCAGCCCGGCAACCCCACACCGCGCCTGTTCCGTCTCGTATCCGACCGCGCTGTCATCAACCGGATGGGCTTCAATAACGGCGGTGCCGAGGCGGCCGTCGCGCGCCTGGGCCAGGTTCGCCGTACCCCCAGCCGTCCGGTCCTGGGCATCAACATCGGCAAGAGCCGAGTCACCGCGGTCGAAGACGCCACGGCCGACTACCTGGTCAGCACCGTTGCACTGGCCCCTCTCGCGGACTACCTGGTGGTCAACGTGAGCTCCCCCAACACCCCGGGCCTGCGTGGCCTGCAAGAACTCGATCAGCTCGCCCCACTGTTGCGGGCGGTGCAGGAACACGCCGGCGATACCCCGCTGCTGGTCAAGATCGCACCCGACCTCACCGATGACGAGGTGACCCGCATCGCCGGTCTCACCGTGGAACTCGGCCTGGCCGGCATCATCGCCACCAACACCACCCTCAGCCGGGAGAATCTGTTGACCGACCCGGCCGTCGTGGCCGAGGCCGGCGCCGGCGGGCTCTCCGGTGCGCCCCTGAACGACCGGTCGCTGTCCGTCCTGCGCCTCATCCGGGCCTCCGTGCCGGCCGAACTGTGCGTCATCTCGGTCGGCGGCGTCGAGACTGCGCAGCAGGTCGTCGAGCGTCTCGACGCCGGCGCCACCCTCGTGCAGGGCTACACCGGCTTTCTCTACCGCGGACCGCTCTGGGCACGCCAGATCAACCGCGGACTCGACAGACTCCTCGCGGGTCGTTCCACCGGCCCGATCCTCTCCTGACCGGCAGGCCGGCACCCGCCGGCGCCCGGCCACGAGTCAATCGGTGGGTCCGGGCGCTCCGGGATCAGTGATGAGTCCGAGGCCGGCCAGCTGGGCCGCGAGGCTCGCGCCGTCGGGTCCGTAGACCCAGAGCGGATCCGGCTTGGCCTCCACGGCGTCCTTGGCCCTACGGCCGGCCAGCACGGCCTCGCTCGGCGACAGCCGACGGATGGCGACCGCGGCGACGCACTGCGGGAAATCCTGTTGGAACTCGCTGTAAATCGCCTCGTCGTGCTGACCGTCGTCGCCGATGAGGACCCACTTCATGTCGGGGAACTCGTGCGCCAGCCTGCGCAGGTTGTCGCGTTTGTGCTCCTTGCCACTGCGGAACAGCCTGTCGTGGGTGGGTCCCCAGTCGGTGAGCAGCAGCGCCCCGGCCGGGTAGAGGTTACGGGAGAGGAACCGGCTGAGCGTCGGCGCAACATTCCAGGCACCTGTGGACAGGTAGATCACCGGAGCCCCCGGTGTCGCATCGGCGAGGCGGTCCAGCAGCACAGCCATGCCCGGCGTCGGAACGCGAGCGTGCTCGTCGAGGACGAAGGTGTTCCACGCGGCCAGGAGCGGACGGGGCAAAGTGGTGACCATGACGGTGTCGTCGACGTCGGAGATCACGCCGGTGCGCACATCGGGGGCGACCACGAAGACCGGAGCGTCGACGCTGCCGGAGGCGTGGGTGTGCAGCGAAGCGGTGTGCCAGCCCGGCTCGAGGTTGACCTGCATCACGGTGTCGACGACTCCGCCGCGGTCGGCCTGCACCCGGTGTGCCTTGCCGCCGATGTCGATGGTGACGGTGACGTCGTTGACCGGCACGCTGGTGAAGCTCCGCCAGCCGCGGATGCTCCCGTCACGTCTGTCGGTGCGACGCCGCTTGGGGGTGGTGCCGGTGGACTTCACGGGTTTTGCCAACAGGACGCGGCAGAGAATCCGCACGCGTTCCGTGGTGCCATAGCCGGTGTAAGGGATGACGACCGGCAGGTGTCCGCGCCGACGGGCGAACTTTTCCCGCTTGTCGTGAAGCCAATCCTCGATCCGCGCGGCTCGGTGCATGAGGCGCACGGGGTTGAGGGGAGTGGACGGTGTGGCGGGGGACTTTGACACAGTTCAGTCTCTCATGCGCCGCGGGGCTGCTCGGCACGGTCCCGGGGTGGAGAACCACCACGGCGACCCGCCCGGGGCAGCCGCTCCCACTCCGTTTGGGGGGTGTGTTCTGTGTCTGGGTGTCAGTCGGGGGCCCTAAGATTGTGACGTATATTCAAGGAGGACACGTGGCGCTGATCGACATATTCGGGGGAGACTCTGTCGCACAGGGGCGGCAGATCCGCACCGAGCCCATCCAGCAGCGCAGTGCCGCCAGGTTGACCGCACTTCTGGACGCTGCGGCCGAGGTCGTCGACGAGGTCGGTTTCGACCGCATCACGACGGCCATGGTCGCCGAACGTGCGGGAGCCTCGATCGGCACTGTGTACCGCTACTACCCCGATCGGGTCGCGGTCCTCGAGGGACTGCGCGAGCGTGCGGTCCAGCGCTTCCGGCAGCGTGTCGCCGACACCCTCAAGGAAACCCAGCCGGGAACCTGGTGGGAAGCCGTCGACTGCGGGATCTCGGCCTTCGTGGAGCTGTATCGCGCCGAACCCGGATTCCGCATCCTGCACTTCGCCGATCGTGAACGCGCCCAGTCCACCGGGCCGGACCAGCTGGATTCGGGATTCTTCGCCAACCAGATCGCCGGAGTCCTGTCGGAAGAATTCGGCCTGTCCGGTGGCCCCGACCTCATCTTCAGACTCGAAGTCGCCGTCGAAATGGCCGACTCCCTGCTGTCTCGCGCCTTCACCTGGAACACCCAGGGTGATGAGCGCTTCATCGCAGAGTGCCGACGCATCATGCACGACTACCTCGTCGGCTACTACGGTACGGACGCCTAGCCCGACTCGTCGCCTGTGGCGCTGACGACGAACCACGGCAATCCGCTTTGGATTCGGCTCCGAAGAATGATTGGCTGGTCATCCGCACTTGCCTGCTTCCGTCGCCCCGCATCCGCGGGAGCGAGGGACGTCAAGCCCGCACCGAGGATTGAGCCCAGCCATGATCGAGTTCCGTTCCGTCAGCAAGCGCTTCCCCGACGGCACCCTCGCAGTCGAGGATTTCAGCCTGGTCCTGCCCTCCCACAAGACCACAGTGCTCGTCGGGTCCTCCGGATCGGGCAAGACCACTCTGCTGCGGATGATCAACCGCATGGTCGACCCCACCAGCGGCTCGGTCGAGATCGACGGCGAGGACATCGCCACTCTGCCCCCCGTGAAGCTGCGCCGCGGAATCGGCTACGTCATGCAGAACTCGGGACTCCTGCCGCACCGCACCGTCCTCGACAACGTCGCCACGGTGCCGCTGCTGCGCGGCACGCCGAAGCGTCAAGCCAGGGCGGATGCCCTGGCGATGCTGGACACCGTCGGGCTGGACCGCGCGCTGGCCGACCGATACCCGAGCCAGCTCTCCGGCGGCCAGCAGCAACGCGTCGGCGTGGCCAGGGGGTTGGCCGTCAACCCGAACATCCTGCTGATGGACGAACCGTTCGGGGCAGTTGACCCCATCGTGCGCGCCGAGCTCCAGCAGGAGTTGGTTCGGCTGCAGAAGGAGCTGGACAAGACCGTCGTCTTCGTCACCCACGACATCGAGGAAGCGTTCCTGCTGGGAGACCAGATCGTGATCCTGCGGGACGGCGGCCGCATCGCCCAGGTGGGCTCGCCCGCCGAGCTGCTCGCCAACCCCGCCGACGACTTCGTCGCCAGTTTCGTGGGCGCCGATCGGGGCCGGCGGGCGCTGCACGTGGAGCGGCACGGGAATGAGGACGTCGTGGTCGACAGCGACGGGCGCCTCGCCGGTGTGCTGAAGCCAGAAAGCGCCCGATGACCTGGGTCCTGGCCAACCTCGGCCTGATCTGGGCGCGCACCCTCGACCACGTGGTGCTGAGCCTGCCGCCGATCGTGATCTGCTTCGTGATCGCCGTTCCGCTGGGCTGGTCCGCCCGGCGCTACCGGGTGAGCCGCGGGATCATCCTCACCGGCGCCGGCCTGCTCTACGCGGTGCCCTCGCTGCCGCTGATCTTCGTGCTGCCGGCCGTGATCGGCACCAGCCTGCTTTCCCCGGTGAACGTGATCATCGCCCTGACGCTCTACGGCATCGCCCTGATGGTGCGGGTCGTCGCCGACGGTCTCGCTTCGGTGGATGCCGACGTCCGCCAGTCCGCCTCCGCGATGGGCTATTCCACCTGGTCGCGGTTCTGGCAGGTGGAGCTCCCGCTGTCCGGCCCGGTCCTGCTCGCGGGCATGCGGGTCGTGGCGGTCAGCACCGTCAGCCTGGTCACCGTCGGCGCGGTGATCGGGGTGCAGAGCCTGGGCAGCCTCTTCACCGACGGTTTCCAGCGCGGAATCCAGGCCGAGATCGTCGCCGGTCTCGTCGCCACGGTGGCCCTTGCGCTCCTCTTCGACGGTGCGCTGGTGCTCGCCGGTCGGCTGCTGATGCCCTGGACCCGACGGGTCGCCCCGCCCAAGCCGAGTGTTCCTCTCGAGGTGAGCGCAGCATGAACCTCTTCGCCAGCGCCATCGACTGGATCCTCGACCCGGCCAACTACGTCGGGCTCAACGCAATTCCGCTGCGCATCGGACAGCACCTCGTCTTCTCCCTCGTCACCCTGGTGTTCGCGTCGGCTATCGCGATCCCGCTGGGCTACCTCATCGGTCACACCGGCCGAGGCCGCGGCCTCGCGGTGACGACTTCGGGAGGGCTGCGGGCCATTCCCACCCTGGGCCTGCTCACCCTGGTCGCGCTGTGGGTCGGCATCGGCGTCGTGGCCCCGTACGTGGCCCTCACGGTGCTCGCGATCCCGCCCATCCTGGCCGGCGCGTACACAGGGTTCGAGGCGATCGACCGGCGCACCATCGACGCCGCGCGCGCCGTGGGAATGAGCGAACTGCAGATCGTGCGGAAGGTCGAACTGCCCCTGGGCCTGCCCCTGTTGATCGGTGGGCTGCGCTCGGCCACCCTGCAGGTGATCGCGACAGCGACCCTGGCCGCTTATGTGGCCGATCTCGGTCTGGGTCGATATCTGTTCTCGGGGTTGAAAACCAGGGATTATGCCGAGATGCTGGGCGGGTCGATCCTCGTAATCCTGCTGGCCCTGGCGCTGGAGGGAATCTTTGCGCTGATCCAACGGTTTGTTGTACCGCGGGGTGTCTCCGGGCGCCTCGGCACCGCCCCCAAGCTTCGCACCGGCGGCCCCGCAGTCGCACGGTGATACATCTACCGAATCTTCGGTACCTGAGGAAGGACAACAGCATGTTCACAAACACACGAGGCCGGCTCGCGCTTGTCAGCGCGGTCGCGGTTGGGGCTGTCGTAGCCCTTGCAGGGTGCGCGTCCGGGGATCCCCTGGACGAGGGAGAGAGTTCGGCCGGATCCGAGACTCTGGTCGTCGGATCGCAGGACTACTACTCCAACGAGATCATCGCGGAGATCTACGCGCAGGCACTGGAGAACGGCGGTTTCACGGTCGACCGCCAGTTCCGCATCGGCCAGCGTGAGGCCTACCTCCCCGAGATCGAGGCAGGCTCGATCGACGTGTTCCCCGAATACAGCGGCAGCCTGCTTCAGGCCCTGGAGGCCGATGCCCCGACCGGCACCGCCGACGAGGTCTACACGGCCCTGGAAGCGGCCCTGCCGGAAGGCTTGACCGTGCTCGATCGGGCCGAGGCCAGCGACCAGAACTCCTGGACCGTCACCCAGGCGTTCGCGGACACCTACGGCCTCACCGACATCGCCTCGCTGTCCGAGGTCACCGAACCGATCACCGTCGGAGGCAACTCCGAGCTTGAGACCCGCCCGTATGGACCGACCGCCCTCAAGGAGGAGTACGGCATCGAGATCGCCGGCTTCACCCCGGTTGAGGACAGCGGCGGACCTCTGACGGTCAAGGCTCTTGTCGACAACAAGATCCAGCTCGCGAACATCTACACGGCGGATCCCAACATCACCTCGAACAACCTCATCGCCCTTGACGACCCCGACAACCTGTTCCTGCCGGACAACGTCGTGCCCGTCGTCTCCGACAAGGTCGACGACTCGGCGGCGGACATCCTGAACGCCGTCAGCGCTGCCCTGGACACCGACACCCTGATGGCCCTGAACGCCCAGAGCGTGAACGACCAGGCCGCGGCAGACACCATCGCGACGGAGTGGCTGACCCAGGAAGGCCTGATCTAGCCGCCTTCGTACACAAGAAACGGCCCCGTGATCTTCACGGGGCCGTTTCTTGTGTGTTCGGGTGTGTGCTCGGTGCCCTAGACGGCGGGACCGACCGGGATGTCGTTGAGCGTTCCCGGGCCGTCCACCAGGATGATCGGCTGCTTGCCTCCGTTGATCGCCACGATCTGGTCCCACGAACCGAGCGGACGTCGTGTCCCGGCCTCGACGACGTACACCGTGCCGTTGTCGGAGGTCTTCACGAAGACGTGCTCGATGGGTGCGCCGCCGCCCTGGGGAAGCACAGCGCAGGTGCCACCGGTCAGATCGGTCACGGGCATTCCATGAGTGACTCCGCCGGCCAGCGGGTAGATGCGATCTCCCGCGGCGAAATACTCCGTGGAATCGCAGCGCACGACACGCGTCAGGCTTCCGGCGGCCGCGGTATACGTGGCCAGTGACGCATCGGTCGCGTACGACCACGAGTTGATTCCGAACGCCGACGTCGTCGTGAACGAGGCCACCGGGATCTTGCGGGTGGCACCGTCAACGAAGTAGATCGTGGCGTCGCCCGGGCTGCGAACGAGCGAGGCGCCCGGCAAGTACGGGGAAGCAAGCGGGATCGCGGATCGGGCATCCTGCGAAATCCACACGATCTGAGGAGCGGAACCGTTGTTCAAGGCGAGCAGCGTGGTCCAGGTCGGTACGCCGCGAGCCGTGCCGGCCTTGACCCCGTAGACGGTGGGGCTTTCCGGCGAGATCACGAACAACGCGCCTGCAATGGTTTCGCCCCGGGGCAGCCGGGCGCACGAGTCGGCCGACAGGTCGGTGACCGGCAGGCCTGACGCTTCCGCGCCCTGCGCCAACTCGCGCAGAGAGCCGGCGGCCGCGAAGTAGGCCTTGCTGTCGCACCGAACGGTCTGCGTCAGTGCCGCACCCGTGGAGTAGGTGTCGAGCTGGGACTGCGGCACGGTTTTGAAGCCGTTCGCACCGAACTCGCTCGCCAGACCGAACGAGGCGATCGGGAGCTTACGGTCAAGCCCGTCGATGAAGTAGACGGTTGCCGAACTGGACGACCTGGCCAGGCTCATCGGTGCCAGCACGGCCTGGACGATCGGAAGCGCTGCGGCAGCCTGGGCGCTCATGGTGGCGATGTAGGGAACCGTGCCTCCGTTGAGGCTGATGACGGTCTCCCACGCGGTGATCGCGGTGCGACCGCCCGGCGACAGCATGTACACGGTTCCATCGTTGACCACGAAGAACTTGGTCATCTCGCCACCCACCGGCAACTTGGCCAGCTGGGCAGGGGAGAGGTTGACGGCCGCGGCACAGGCGAACCCGTACGAGGTCACGAGCTCACACGAGGTGAAACGATGCCGCACACCGGCTTGGACGAGCGAGATATCGCCGCTGCCCGCGTCACGCACCAGGGTGCTCGCCAGGAGGGGAGAGGTCGAGAAGCTGTCGAGGTAGCTCTGCGAAACGATCCGGAACGGGCCGAGCGCGCCGAGGGCGTTCAGGACGTCCATCGACGGAACGGCGTACTTCGTCGTTCCGGAGAGCAGGTAGATCGTGCCGTTCGATTCGGTGCGAGCGAAGTCGCCCCCGCCCTGGGTGTTGCCGAACCAGTCCGTGAAGATACGGAAGAAGTTGCGGTTGCCGTAGGTGGAGCAGCCGTCACCGGTGCCGTACATGTTGGCCAACGAGGCGCTGTTGGGTCGATACGGGGTGTAGTTGTAGAGGCCTGCCGTGGCCTGGTTCTCGATGTACACCTGTGACGATCCGCACCCGGCGTTGGGGTGCCACTGGATGGTGTTCGTCCGGCCGGCCTGGAAGTTGCGTCCGCTCGGTGTGGCCTGGTACTTCTTGTACTGGTATGCGGCGTTGTAGACCTGATTGAAGAAGCCGTAGTACACGGCGTCGCAGTCGGCGGTATCCGGGCAGCCGAACCCCGTCGCCTTGCGGTAGATGCCGGACGTGGGTGAGGTCGCACTCACCAGTCCCTGTTCTTTTTCCAGCAGGACCAGCATCACCTGCGGGTTGATGCCGCAGAGGGAGGACACCTGCCAGATGATCTCCGCAGCGCTCTGATTGGCCGGGCCGGGGTAAGCGGCGCAGCCGGCGGCCCGTTGCGGCTGATAGGACGAGTCTGCGCGGTAGTCCTTCAGGCAGACGTAGCCGGACCGGCAGGAGGGCACCTTGGAATTGAGGAACGCCTGCACCTGCGCGACGCTCATCGTGTTCGAGTTGTAGAACTGAGCGTCAGAGATGATGTTGCCGGGGTTGAAGTCGGCAGCCGAGGCGGCTTCCGCGCGGGACGGCGCCTGGCCGACCACCAGAAGCGGGGCAATGAGCACGACGGCGATGATCGCCGCGAGGAATCCCGTCCAGCGCCGAGCGCTCATCCGTAAGACATTCGGCAGACGGATCATGAGCGTTTCCCTACGTTGGCCAGCGCGTTCAGAGGTCAGATTCGGGTGGCCGCCCACAGGCAATCGCGCGCTCCCCCCCAGCAGCTGAACGCGTGTTGCCATTCAGTACTTTTAGGTACTCTATTACACTGCGTCGGCTACACCCCCTCGATGACACTCCGGCGACAGCACCCCATCTCGCGGGTCAGCGCGGCTCTTTGGAATTCCCGTCGTTAGACTGGTGGGTGAACGTCGCGGCAACATGGCCCTGGGCCGCAGGAGATCCGATCGATAGTCACCAGAGAGTCCTAATCAGAATGTTAAGCACATTTTCGCTGGAACACACGGTTTGCAGCGACGCTGACGTCGCTCGTGCCGCGTCCGCACCTAGCGCAGACGTCAGTCGCTCATGACGTCGTCGAGCGCTCGCGCGATCCAGGCCCTTTCCGTCGACCTGATGATGCCGTTCTACGGCGATCCGGCCCTGTTCCGGCTTGCCGTGGAGAGTGTTCTGGCGCAGACGGATCCGAACTGGCGACTCGTTGTGATCGATGATCAGTATCCGGATGCCGCCCCGGGAGCCTGGGTGGCCGGTCTGGACGATCCCCGCATCGTCTACCTCCGCAACGAGATCAATCTGGGCGTGAGCGGCAACTTCAAGAAGTGCGCCGAACTGGCCACCGCGGATTTCACGACCATCGTCGGATGCGACGACCTCCTCCTGCCCAACTACGTGGCCCGGATTCGTCAGCTTGTCGAGGAATTCCCCGAAGCGGACTTCGTTCAGCCGGGGGTCCAGGTCATGGACGCCACCGGCCAGGATGTCCTGCCCCTGGCTGATCGGGTCAAGGGCTGGTATCGGCCGCGCGTGGCCGGGGCGACGCAGATCTCGGGAGGACGGCTGGCATCGAGTCTTCTCGCGGGCGCCTGGACCTACTTCCCGTCCATCGCGTGGCGCACGTCACGTCTGCACCGACACGGCTTCCGGGACGACCTCGATGTCGCCCTCGACCTCGCCCTGCTCATCGACATCGTCGTAGCCGGTGGCACGCTCGTGCTCGACGACCAGCCGAGTTTCCGGTATCGCCGGCACTCCGGCAGCGTCTCCTCATGGAAGGCCGACGACGGGTCCCGCTTCGTCGAAGAGCAGCGCTACTTCGCGGAGTGTGCGGAGCGGATGACCGCCATGGGGTGGAAACGTGCGGCGCGGGTGGCCTCGCGCCACTACTCTTCCCGGCTCAACGCCGTGACCCGCATCCCCGCGTCCATCACGGCCAGGGACCGCCGGGGCACCCGCGCTCTTCTCGGCCACGCCCTGGCGATCACGCCGGGGGACCGCTCCCTCGGGAGCGTCTCGGTCCCGCCGGTCGGGGCCAGCCCGGTGAGGATCGCCCAGGACATGTCGTCGGTCCTCGCGCGTACCCTGATCGTCATGCCGGCCTTCAACGAGGAAGAGTCGGTCGGTGACGTCGTGCGTGAAGTCTTCTCCGCTCTGCCGGGGGTGCACTGCCTGGTGGTCAATGACGGTTCGGCCGACCAGACGACGGCCTTTGCCCGTCGCGCCGGCGCCGTCGTCGCTGAGCTTCCCGTCAACCTCGGGGTCGGCGGTGCCATGCGACTGGGCTTCAAGTACGCCATTGCTCACGGCTTCGACAATGTCGTTCAGATCGATTCAGACGGCCAGCATGATCCGGCGAACGTGCTGGCCCTGCTCGAGCGACTCGCTGACGCTGACCTGGTCATCGGTGCCCGCTTCGCCGGAGTCGGCGACTACGAGGCACGCGGACCTCGCCGATGGGCTATGCGTGTGCTGTCCGTCATTCTCAGCCGGACCGCGCGGACCACGCTGACCGATACGACCTCCGGGTTCAAGGCCTCCGGGCCTCGTGCGGTCGCACTGTTCGCGTCGCACTATCCGGCGGAATATCTGGGCGATACCATCGAGGCCCTTGTCATCGCTTCTCGTGCCGGCTGCCGCATCGAACAGGTGCCTGTCATCATGCGGGTGCGCGCAGGGGGGCAGCCGTCACACAACCCGCTTCGATCCGCCGCTTACCTCGGCCGGGCCTTCGTCGCCCTGTGCTTCGCACTCATCCGTCCGTCGCTGCCACTTCGACCGGAGGCCTGAGTCCGTGAGCTTTTCCACCTATATCATCGGCGTCCTTGCCGCTCTCGCGACGCTGGGCGTTGTGATCGAGATGCTGCGCCGACGTCGCCTGCGCGAGCGCCACGCGCTGTGGTGGGTCATCGCCGGCCTTCTCGCGCTTGTCATCAGCGTGTTCCCCGACACTCTCATCTGGGCGGCGGCGCGCTTCGGAGTGGATGTGCCGACCAACCTGGTCTTCTTCGTGAGCATCGCCGTGTTGTTCCTCGTCTGTATCCAGCACAGCGCCGAATTGACCGATCTGGAAAGCAAGACCCGCACTCTCGTGGAGATGTCCGCATTGCAGGATCTGCGCCTCCGGGAGTTGGAAAGCCGCGTGGATTCCGAAGATCTGCACGGTACCGCGACCGGCCGCGGAGAGCGGCTGCAGGATACCCAGGAGCTCTGACCCGAGCGCTAAACTTTCCGCGGCGTGGGCAGCCCGCCGTGATTCCTTTCCTCCCGTCCTCGGTCGCCCCCGCCGAACGGTTCAATAGATGCGGACACAGCAGCGGCATGAAGACAGCAGCAACCAGCGATACGTCATCGGCACCATTGGATCGCACCGGCCGACGATGGCGGGTCTTTGTCACCAGTTTTGTGGTCATCCTGGCCCCGATGCTGCTGTGGGCCCTGGCGTCGCCGATGATGTCAGCACCCGATGAGGCGTCGCATGCGATCCGCGCCGCCGCCGTCGCCCGCGGACAGATCGAGAGTGTGCCCTGGGACCAGGACCTGTCGCTGGCTCGCGCTGAGGTCCCGCGGTCCGTTGCCCACGCCCACGAACTCAGCTGCTACAAATTCCGGCCGGATATCTCTGCCGGCTGCGTCCGCCCTGTCGAGGGCGATCCGACCGACATCGTGGTCACCGGTACGTCCGCCGGGCTGAACAGCCCCGCCTACTACGCCATCGTCGGGCTGCCGACGCTGGTGATGGACGGGACACCTGCGCTGTATGCGATGCGAGCGCTCAGTGCGGTACTGTCCGCCGCCGCCCTGGCCGTGATGTTCATGCAGTTGATGCAGTTGCCCCGGTCCCGATGGGTCATCGTCGCTGCCGCGGTCGCGGTGACGCCGATGGTGCTGTATCTGGGCGGGTCGATCAATCCCAATGGCGTCGAAGTCGCGTCAGCGGGGGCGCTGTTCGCCACCCTGGTGCTCACCCTGCAGACACCGGCCTCCAGACGTCTCCTGTGGGAACGGGCAGCACTGGTAGTCGTCACGGCCGCGGCGCTCCTGAGCACACGAAGCATCTCGCTGCTCTGGGTGCTGATCATCGTCGGAGCGGCACTCGTGTTCGCCAATCCGCGTGTCGTGGCGGGTCTGGTCCGCCAACCGGCTGCCTGGGTGGCGATCGGAGCATGCGGCCTCGTCAGCGGACTGACGGTCGCGTGGTACCTCGGCCTGGCCACCTTCGCGGAGCACCCCACCGCCAATACCGGGAGTAGCCCGACCATCGAGTTCTTCACGATGGTGCTGCGTACGCTCGACTTCAGCGACGGGCTGATCGGGTTCTTCGGTTGGACCGACACACCGTCGCCCAGCTTCAGCATCATCGTGTTCAGCTTCGGCATCGTGACCGTGCTGGTCGCCGCCGTGGCCTGGGGATCGCGGCGGGGAAAGTTCGCCGTTCTCGGCCTGGCCCTGGTCATGGTGCTGGTGCCGGCGATCACGCAGGCCATTCTGATCAGTTCGATCGGCAGCATCTGGCAGGGTCGCTACATGCTGGCCATGATGATGTGTCTCCTGGTCGCCTGCGGCCTGGCGATCGACGATTCCGATCATCGGCCACAGCCTTCCGCGGGCCTCAAACGCTTCCTGATCACCCTGCTTGCTCTTTTGTCGATCGGGCAGGTGTTCTCGTTCGTCTCCACCCTCCGGCGGTACATGGTCACGGTCAATGGCGGCATCGAAGCCATGTTCATGGCGCCGAGTTGGCAACCGCCGGTGGGATGGCTCATTCTCACGGCCGTTCTCGTCGCCGCCGTGACCGTGGGTGCGCAGCTCACGTACCGGGCGGCATTCCGCGAATCCCGCACGGCGGTGGGCCCGCTCGACGCCGCCAGGCCCGAACCGGCCTCTGCGGCTTAACCGCGCAGACGTTCCCGGGGGACCGTCCCGGGGACCGTTCTGGGGGGCAACCCCGAACGTCAGGTCGTCAGCAGCAGCGCCGGCGGCAGCAGGAGCAGGGCGACGGTCGTGCAGACCACCAGGGTGCGCGCCGTCGTGCTCAGCCCAGGGACGTTGCCCAGCAGACGGCTCACCCGCGGCCCGACCAGGTCGGCCGAGGAGACGTCGTCGAGGCCGCCCGCGGCCGCGAGCGGCGTCTGGGTACCGGAGACCTCCGACAGGTGGGCGGTGCCCACGAGCGCGATCGCCCTGGCCAGGGTGCGGTCGTCGACAGCCTGCCTGGCCTGGTCGTCGGCCATCATCTCCACCAGCAGGGCCACCGCATTCTCGGCGCGGTTGGCGATGGGGAACCAGGGCAGGGCGCTGTGCCAGGACTTGAACGCCAGCAATACCACGTGGTGCTGCTGACGCAAGTGGGCGCGCTCGTGCGCCACGACGCCACGCAGCTGGTCGGCATCCAGCAGGTGCAGCAGACCTCTGGACAACACCGTGGCCGACCTGGTGCCCCCGGGCAAGCAGTACGCGATCGGCGCGGCATGGTCGATGACCCTGGTGCCCTCGGTATCGAAGGGCAACGGATCGCTGAGCAGTCCGATCAGGGTGTGGTGGCGACGGCGCTGCCGCTCGGCGCGGATGAACGTGGCACTGAGGTTGAGCAGCAGGTGGGTGCCGAGGATCAACGCCAGGCAGAGCGCCATCACCCCCGCCAGCGTGGCCCCGGCGGGTAGAGTGCCGGCCGCGACGTGCCCGGCGAGGGCGCCGAGGGCCGACACGGGGGTGGCTCCGAACGGGATCAGGCCGAAGACCAGCAACGAGCCGATCATCGAGATGCCACCGGCCAGGGCGATCGACTGCCACAGGGCGAGGGCCAGGCCGGGCGCGCGAGGCGGCCAGTCTGCCCCGGCAAGGAGAATCGGAACGGGCCAGGCCAGGAGTACGGCCAGCGCCATCAGGGCCAGTGCGGTGTTGAGCACGGCGCGCTACCCGGCCACGGCCGACAGGCTCGTGCCGGGGATGACGGCCATCGTCACTCCGGCGACGGGCCGATGCTCTCGAGCAGGGCGCGCAGGGTCTGCGCCTCCTGCGGGCTGACGTTGCCGATGAACCGGGCCAGCGTCGCCGTGCGGTCGCTCGTCGTGCCCAGAACCTCGTGCATGAGCTCGGCGGTGTGCTGTGCCCGGGAGCTCACTGCCGTGTACCCGTGCGGCCGGCTATCGCGGTCGCGAGTGACGAAGCCCTTGCTCTCCAGGCGCGACAGCACGGTGAGCACCGTCGTCGTTGCGAGGGGCTTCGCGCCGGTGGCGGCGGGATCGAGCAGAGCATCACGCAGTTCGTTGGCGGTCAGGGGAGCGTCGGCAGACCAGAGCAGGTCCATCAACATTCGCTCGAGCACGCCCAGACTTCCCATGAGGAAACTTTACCAAGCGAAACGGCGCTTTCTACCGAACGTAGAATAGTAGTCTTCTACGACACGTAGAAAAACCGTCTTGGAGGGCAAATGAACGAGTGGCTTGATCCGTTACTCCTGTCGCGCTGGCAGTTCGGCCTGACGACGATCTACCACTTCCTGTTCGTACCACTGACCATCGGCCTGGTCACGACGGTGGCGATCTTCCAGACCGCCTGGTACCGCACCAACAAGGCCATGTACCTCCAACTGACCCACTTCTTCGGCAAGATCTTCCTGATCAACTTCGCCATGGGCGTCGTGACCGGCATCGTGCAGGAGTTCCAGTTCGGCATGAACTGGTCGGACTACTCCCGATTCGTCGGCGACGTCTTCGGAGCGCCCCTGGCCTTCGAGGGCATCACCGCCTTCTTCCTCGAGGCCACCTTCATCGGCCTGTGGATCTTCGGCTGGGACAAACTGCCCAAGGGCCTGCACCTGGCCACCATCTGGCTGACCACGGTGGGCAGCATCGCGTCGGCGTACTTCATCATCGCCGCGAACGCCTTCATGCAGAATCCTGTCGCGTACCAGATCAACGAGGAAAAGGGTCGGGCCGAGCTCACCAGCATCGGCGAGCTGCTCACCAACCCGATCGCCCTCGCGGCCTTCCCGCACACGATCTTCGCCTGCTTCATGGTCTCCGCCGGCCTGATCATCTCGGTCGCCGCCTGGCACCTGTCCCGCAATCAACACCTCGAGACCATGCGGCCCGCGCTCAAGTTCGGCCTCTGGATGATGGTCATCTCCGGAGCCCTCACCACCCTGATGGGAGACCAGCTGAGCCTGGCGATGGTGGCGGCGCAGCCGATGAAGATGGCCGCGGCCGAGGCCATGTACAACACGGCCACCGGCGCCGAGGCCTCCTTCTCGATCTTCACCCTCGGCACCCCCGACGGTGTCAGTGAACTCTTCTCCGTGCGCATCCCGTACCTGCTGTCGTTCCTGTCCACGCACACCTTCGACGGCACGGTGGAGGGCATCAACAACCTCCAGGAGCAGTACGTGCAGCTCTACGGTCCTGGCGACTACGCGCCGATCATCTGGGTCACCTACTGGTCGTTCCGGTGGATGATCGGACTCGGCATCGCCCACATCCTCGTCGCCGTCGCCGGCCTCTGGTTCACCCGCAAGGGACGGAGCCCGAAGACCTGGATGTGGAAGATCGCGATCTGGTCCTTCCCGATGTCGTTGCTGGCCATGAGTGTGGGCTGGGTCTTCACCGAGATGGGCCGACAACCGTGGCTGGTCTTCGGCCTCCTCAAAACCGCAGACGGTGTCTCGCCGAACGTCAGCGGGCTCGAGATCCTCATCTCTCTGATCGCCTTCACCCTGCTCTACGGCGCCCTCGCCGTGGTGGAATTCCGCCTGATCCTCAAGGCGGTCCAGAAAGGGCCGGACGACGCTCCGGCGCCGGACCCGGTGTCCGGCGAAATCAAGCACACGACCACGGTCTACTAGGAGCTCACCATGGAACTCAATATCCTGTGGTTCTGGATCATCGCCGCGATGTTCATCGGCTACTTCGTCCTCGACGGGTTCGACTTCGGGGTGGGCATGTCCCTGCCGTTCCTCGGCAAGGACGACACCGACCGCCGGGTCCTGATCAACACCATCGGCCCGGTCTGGGACCTCAACGAGACCTGGGTCATCGTGGCCGGCGCCTCGCTGTTCGCCGCGTTCCCCGAGTGGTACGCCACGATGTTCAGCGGCTTCTACCTGGCGTTGCTGCTCATCCTGCTGGCCCTGATCGCACGGGGCGTGTCGTTCGAGTACCGGCATCAGCGGCCCGAGCTGAAGTGGAAGAAGTCTTTCGACACCATGATCGTGGTCGGTTCGGCCGTGCCCGCCCTGCTCTGGGGTGTGGCCTTCGGCAACGTCGTCCGCGGCGTGCCGCTGGATGAGAACTTCAACTACATCGGCAGCTTCTTCGATCTGCTGAACCCCTACGCGTTGCTCGCGGGCCTCACCACGCTGCTGCTCTTCTTCACGCACGGCGTGATCTTCGTCTCCACCAAGACCGAGGGCGACATCCGGGTGCGGGCCCGCGCCCTTGCGATCAAGTCGGGGCTGGTCACCATCGTCGTGGCAGCGACCTTCCTGGTCTGGACAACGCTCGCCTACGGCACCCTCGCCTCCGGCATCCTCGCCGCCGTCGCGGCCGTGGCCCTGATCACCGCCTACCTGGCCAACCTGCGCGGCAACGAGCGCACCGCGTTCGGCCTCATGGCCGTCACCATCGGTTTCGCCGTGCTGACCCTGTTCGCGTCGCTGTTCCCTGATGTGATGCCGGCCAGCAACGATGTGGCCAACAGCCTGACCATCGAGAACGCTTCGTCCACGCCGTACACGCTGCAGGTGATGAGCTGGACCGCGCTGATCGCGGCCCCCGTGATCCTGGGCTACCAGGGGTGGACCTACTGGGTGTTCCGCAAGCGGATCAGCCGGTCGCACATCGAAGCCGCCGTACACTAAAACGGATGCGTCCCCTCGATCCTCGGCTTCTCACCCATGCCTCCGCAGCCCGGTGGTTCCTCCTCGTCGGTGCGGTTCTGGGCCTGGCCCAGACCCTCACCATCGTCGCGTTCGCCTGGTTCCTGAGCCAGAGCATCACGCTCGCGGTCAGCGGCGAGTCGCTGGAGTCACTCAGCAGCACCGTCTCCGCGCTGGCCGCCGTGGTCATCCTGCGCGCCACACTGGTGTGGCTTCTCGAGGTCGCCGCCAGCCGGGGGGCCGCAGCCGTGAAGAGTCAGCTGCGCACCGCGGTTCTTCGCCGGCTGGCTGAGCGAGGACCGGACTGGCTGGCCGGCCAGCAATCCGCCAGGGTTGCGACAGTGGTCACGAGCGGATTGGACGCACTCGACAACTACTTCGCGAGGTACCTGCCCCAACTGCTGTTGACGGCCATCGCCACGCCGATCCTGGTGCTGGTGATGCTCTGGCAGGACCCGGCCAGCGGCATCACGGTGATCATCGTTCTCCCGCTCATCCCCGTGTTCATGATCCTGATCGGCCAGGCCACCCAGGTCGTGCAACGTCAGCAATGGGATGCCCTGCAACGGCTGTCGGCGGGTTTCCTCGATGTGGTCGGCGGTCTGGCCACCCTGAAGATCTTCGGTCGGGACCGCCGCCAAGCCGCCCGCCTGGGCAACCTCACCGACGAGTACCGGGGCCGCACCATGAAGGTGTTGCGGGTCTCGTTCCTCAGCGGATTCGCGCTGGAGCTCGCCGGCAGCCTCTCGGTGGCCCTGATCGCCGTGTCCATCGGACTGCGGCTCGTCGACGGGTCGTTGCTGCTGGGTGTGGGCCTGTTCGTGCTGCTGCTGGCGCCGGAAGCCTTCCTGCCGGTGCGACAGGTCGGCGCACAGTTCCACGCCGCGGCCGACGGCCTCGCCGCGGCCGAAGAAGTCTTCGCCATTCTGGAAGACGACGACCTCCCGGACCGTATGCCCCGGGTCGGTTCGGAAGGGACGGCCGGCGCGACTGTTCCCGCAACGCCCCACGACGTCGACAGCGTCGACACCCTCCGCTTCGACGCGGTGACCATCCGCCGCGGCGACGCCACGATTATCGACAGTCTCCGCGCTGACTTCGCCGCCGGGCAGCTCAGTGTGCTCAGCGGCCCGAGCGGCGTGGGCAAGTCCACCCTCATCGGTGCCCTTCAGGGCTTCATTCCGTACGACGGCCGGCTGTTCCTCGGCGCCAAGGCCGTGCTCCCCGACGACAGCCGGCATTGGCTCGCCTGGTCCGGGCAACGCGCCGGCCTATTTTCCGGCAGTATCTCGAGCAACGTCGCCCTCGGCGCAGACGTCACCGACGATGCCCTGGTCACCACCGCGCTGCGGTGGGCGGGCGCCGGCGATCTGGATCCCGCACTGCGCCTGGGTGTCAACGGGGCCGGACTGTCCGGCGGTCAATCCCAGCGGGTCGCCGCCGCGAGGGCCATCTACCGGTGCATCTCCCTGGACTGTCCGGTCCTCGTGCTCGACGAGCCGAGTTCGGCTCTCGACACGACCGCCGAGCAGGCCCTCATCGAGGGACTGCGCCGGTTGGCCGGCCAGGGCCGCATCGTCATCGTCGTGAGTCATCGCCCGGCCTTCGTGTCCGCCGCCGACCACGTCGTCCACCTGAACGAGGTCGCCCATGTCTGATCGACGTTCTCCCTTCGCGCTGGGTGTGTCCACGGCGACCCGGTCCGTGCTCAGACTCGCCCAACCGCCGGCACGCCGCAGCCTGCCCGGCCTCGCGGCCGGGGTGGGCAGCGCCGCCAGTGCGGTGGCGCTCCTGGCCTGCTCGGCGTGGCTCATCACCCGCGCCGCCGAAATGCCGCCGATCCTGTTCCTCGGCCTGGCCGTCGTCGGTGTACGCGCGTTCGCCCTGTCCCGCGCGGCGCTCCGCTATCTGGAGCGACTGCTCAGCCACGATGCGGCGTTCCGCCAGCTCGGAGAACTGCGGCTGGGCATCTTCGCCCGTCTGCTGCCCCTGGCCCCCGCCGGACTCGCCGGCACCAGGAGGGGCGACCTACTGACCCGGCTGGTGCGCGATGTCGACGACCTGCAGGACCTGCCGCTGCGGGTAGTGCAGCCCCTGGCGACCTCTGGCCTGGTGGCCGTTCTCAGCGTCGTCGGGGTCTGGTGGGTGCTGCCGTCGGCGGGGCTCACCCTGATGGTGTGCCTGATCGTGGCCGGCATCGTCGGCACCCTCGCGACAGCGGCGCTGTCGGCCCGCTCCGAGCGCGACCTGGCACCGCTTCGAGGTGCCCTGGCCGACGAGGTGCTCGAGGTCGTCGAGAACCTCGACGTGCTCACGGCCTTCGGCGCCCTCGAGACCCGACTGACCGAACTCGCAGCGGTGGAGAACAGGCTGCGGACGGCGTCGCTCCGCAGCTCAACGGGAGCCGGAGTGCAGGCCGCCGTGATCTCACTGTGCGCCGGCGCCGCGACCGTACTCGCACTCATTGCGGCAATCCCGGCCCTGGGCTCCGGCGGTGTGTCCGGCCCCGCCCTCGCCGTGGTCGTGCTGATTCCCATGGCAGTGTTCGAGGTCTTCGCCATGATCCCCCCGGCCATCAGTGCCTGGCGCCAGGTCCGCTCCAGTGCCGAGCGGGTGGCGACGGCGGTGCCCGAGACGATTCCAGCCGAAATCCCGTCGGATGTCGCCCTGCGAGAGGCATCAGAGCCGACCGCCGTCGTTCCTCAGACCGGCAACCCGCTCATTGAGCTCACGGCGCTGGGAGCCAGCTGGCCGGGAACAGATCATCCCGCGCTGGCCGGGGTGACGCTACGGCTGAACGCCGGCGACCGCGTCCACCTGGCGGGGGCCAGTGGAGCGGGCAAGACCACCCTCGCGCAGACCTTGGTGCGTTTCCTCGACTACACAGGGTCATACAGGGTCAACGGCGTCGAAGCCAGAGACCTGGCTCCGGCCGAGGTGCGGCGGATCGTGGGACTGTGCGAGCAACGACCGTGGCTGTTCGACGACACCGTACGGCAGAACCTGCTCTTCGCGCGGGACACCGCCACCGACGATGACCTTCTCGACGTGCTCGCCCGGGTCGGGCTCGCCGACTGGGTTCGCCGGCGCGGCGGCCTGGATGCCCGGGTGGGCGAGCGCGGGGCCCTCGTCTCCGGCGGCCAGGCCCAGCGGATAGCCCTGGCCAGGGCGCTGCTGGCCGACTTCCCGGTCCTCATCGTCGATGAGCCCACGGCCAACGTAGACACCGGACTCGGCGACACTCTCGTGCGGGACATCCTGTCGGCGGCGGCCGGCGCCGGCCGGGCCGTGTTGCTCATCTCGCACACCCCGGTTCCGGTCGGGCTGATCACGAGCACCTACACTCTCACGGCCGGATCCGGCCTGAAGCTGGACCCTACTCCGGGGGAAGCTCTCGTTCCATGAATCTGGCCTCCCGGCGCTTCAGCCAGCGCTTGACGAGGACCACAACCACGCCGAAGGCAGCGATCGCGCCGACGAACAGGTACCCCGCGAAGTGCAGCTGGTCTGAAATGCTGCGGTATCCCTCGGCCGCCGCGGCGCCGACGCTCACGTAGGCCACGGTCCAGAGCACACAGGCGGGCACCGTCCAGGTCAGGAAGGTGCGGTACCGCATGGTGCTCATGCCCACGGTGAGCGGGATGACCGAGTGCAGCACCGGCAGGAACCGCGAGAGGAATACGGCGATCCCGCCGCGCCGTGCCAGGTAGCGCTCCGCGGCCGCCCAGTTCTTCTCACCGATGCGCCGGCCGAGCCAGCTGAGCCGGATCCACGGGCCGAATCGGCGCCCCAGATAAAAACCGATGCTCTCACCGGCCAGTGCGCCCAGGATGACCGCCAGCACCAAGCCGACGTATTCGACGGGTCCCTCCACGGCCGTGCTCGCCACGATCACGATGGTGTCGCCAGGGACGACCAATCCGATCAGCACCGACGTCTCCAGGAGCATGCCCACGCCCGCCAGCAGGGTGCGCACGACGGGGTCGACGGAGCTCACGGCGTCCAGGATCCAGTTGAGTACGTCGTTCACCTCGCCAGCCTAAAGCGTGTGCCTGCGCGGGTGGTGTGCGCCCGTGCGTGCGGGCGTGGCTGGGGATCAGTCATCCCCTGAACTGGGTGCTGGACCCTGCAGAATGCGTGCACGACCATGGACCATGGCAACAAGGATGCGCGGCCCCCACCCTGGCGAAACCGTCAGGATGGTGCGCACCGCCGCCGCATCGTGATCCAGCGCCGAAGCGCCCTGCACCTGCTCTGGGCGATGCCCCTGGTTTTCGTGGTCAGCCTGCCCGCGCTCGCTATCGCCAGACTCAGCTGGTGCCCATGGGGCGGGTGCAGCAGCTGGCAGGGACCGTACCCCGCAGACACCGGCACGGCGATCACCGCCTGCATCGCTGCCGCCGTGGCCATGACCCTGGCTCTCGCACTTATCCCGTGGCTCAGGCCGCGTACCATCAGGATCGCCTTGGCTCTGCTGACCGGTGCCTGCTGGGGCCTCGTCATCGCGCTCATCGCCCACGAGCTGTAGACAGGGCCACGAGGACAGGCCTGCCCCTCCGGGAGTCATCTCCGCGGCTCTAGGCTGAGAGGATGCCGTCGACACCCAGCCTCCCGCAACCGGACGTCACCCAACGCCCGGCCCCGATGCTGCCCGACCCGGTGTTCTCCCGTCGGCTCCCGCACTGGATCGACCCGGCCGCGGCCTTCGATCTATTGCACCGCGAGGCCAGCCATGCCGTCTGGCTGGACGCCGGAACCGGCGCGACGGCAGGTGTGAGCTATCTGGCGGGCGCCCACGACGGCTCTCGTTTCGTCACCGCCTCGGCCCGGACCGGAACGGTAACGTGTTCCCGGCCGCTCGACGCCGCCACTGAGGCCCGTACGACGGCCGGCACCATCTTCGACTTCCTGCGTGCCGACCTGAACACAGTGCGCGCGACGTCGGCGGACGGGACCTCTCCGGACGAGGTCGGTTTCCGGCTCGGCTGGATGGGCTGGTTCGGCTACGGTCTGGCGGCGACCGCCGCCGGTCTCCGGGCGGGGGAGCAGGCCGGCGATGCTCCCGATGCCGCGCTGCTCTACGTCGACCGTGTCATCGCCTTCGACCACGCCGCCCGCACGGTCACCCTGCTCGCGAGCAGCGGACCCGACCTCTCCCCTGCCGCCATCGAGGAGTGGGCACTGCACATCTCTCGGGACCTCAGCTCTCGGAACCTCAGCTCTCGGGACGTCAGCAGCCGGCTGCCCGACTCCGCTCCGCAGGACACGCCGGCGCGACCGCTGCTGCATCTGGCATCCGCCACGGCCGTCGACGTGCGTTGGCGGCACGACGCCGGCGAGTACGCGCGCCTGATCGAGGCCTGCCAGGATCGCATCGAAGCCGGCGACGCCTATCAGCTCTGCCTCACCAACGAGGTCACCATCGCCGGCAGCTTCGACCCCGTCACGGTGTACCGGCAGCTGCGCGCGGGCAGTCCGAGTCACCACGGCGGCCTACTCAGGTTCGGCTCGCATGCGCTGTTGAGTGCCTCTCCGGAGGAATTCCTCTCCGTGACACCACGGGGTCGGGTGCAAACGCGTCCCATCAAGGGCACCAGGCCTCGATCTCCCGATCCGGTCACCGACCGGATGCTCGCCACCGAACTGCTCGCCAGCGACAAGGAGCGCGCCGAGAACCTGATGATCGTCGACCTGATGCGCAACGACCTCGGCCGGGTGGCCGCCCTCGGTACGGTCGCGGTGACGTCGTTGCTGCAGGTCGAGAGCTACCCGCACGTGCACCAGTTGGTCAGCACCGTCGTCGCCCAGCTGGCGCCGGGGATGACCGCGGTCGACGCCATCGAAGCCACCTTCCCGGCCGGGTCGATGACCGGGGCGCCCAAGGCCAGCGCCATGAGCATCCTCGCCGCGCTCGAAGGTGGCGACCGTGGCATCTACGCGGGGGCCTTCGGCTACCTCGGCAACGACGGCGCCGTCGATCTGGCCATGGTCATCCGCAGCATCGTGCTCGGCCCGGCGGGCGCCTCGATCGGAACCGGGGGAGGCATCACGGCGCTCTCGGTGCCCGCCGAGGAGATCGAGGAGACCCGGATCAAGGCCAGGGCCCTGATCGGCGCGATCCTGGCGTCCGCCGCGGCGCCGGACCCGGCGGATGGTCAGGGTTTAGTAACCTAGGAGCTTGGGCGTCGCCAACGGGGTACAGACCCGCTGTGCAGAACGCCACCTCACCACAATGAATGAGAGTCACGTGGCACACGAGCACGACACCATGTCCAACGGCCCCGAGGACGAAGACGGTTACGACTTCGCCGCCATCCAGGCGAAGTGGGCGCCGATCTGGGACGAGCTGGAGCCGTTCCGCACCAGCGACCCCGACGACACCCGGCCGCGCAAGTACGTGCTGGACATGTTCCCGTACCCGTCCGGCGACCTGCACATGGGCCACGCCGAGGTGTACGCGCTCGGCGACATCGTCGCCCGCTACTGGCGCCAGCAGGGTTTCAACGTGCTGCACCCGATCGGCTGGGACTCCTTCGGCCTGCCCGCCGAGAACGCCGCCATCAAGCGCGGCATCGACCCGCGCGGCTGGACCTACGACAACATCGCGCAGCAGAAGAAGAGCATGAAGCTCTACGCGGCATCCTTCGACTGGTCCCGCGAGCTGCACACCAGCGACCCCGAGTACTACAAGTGGAACCAGTGGCTGTTCCTGCAGCTGTACAAGAAGGGCCTGGCCTACCGCAAGGACAGCTGGGTCAACTGGGACCCGATCGACCAGACCGTGCTCGCCAACGAGCAGGTGCTCGCCGACGGCACCAGCGAACGCAGCGGCGCCGTCGTGGTGAAGAAGAAGCTCACCCAGTGGTACTTCAAGATCACCGACTACGCCGACCGCTTGCTCGATGACCTCAACCAGCTCGAGGGCACCTGGCCGGCCAAGGTCCTGAACATGCAGCGCAACTGGATCGGCCGCTCCATCGGCGCCGACGTCGACTTCACCATCGAAGGTCGCGCGGAGCCGGTCAGCGTCTTCACGACCCGCCCGGACACCCTCTTCGGTGCCACGTTCATGGTCGTCGCCCCCGACGCCGACCTGGCTGCCGACCTCGTCGCCGACGCCTCACCCGAGGTGCGCGAGCGCTTCGCGGCGTACCTGGTGCAGGTGCAGAACAGCACCGAGATCGAACGCCAGGCCACCGACCGGGAGAAGACCGGCGTCTTCCTCGAACGGTACGCGATCAACCCCGCCAACGGTGAGCGCCTGCCGATCTGGGCCGCGGACTATGTGTTGGCCGACTACGGTCACGGCGCCGTGATGTCGGTTCCGGCCCACGACCAGCGCGACCTCGACTTCGCCCTGCGCTTCGACCTTCCGGTACGCGTCGTCGTCGACACCACGGCGCCGGTCACCGGTGTCATCCCGGTGATCACCCCGGGGATGCTGGACGGCTCCGAAGAACTGCCGTCCCTCGACTCCGACGCCCTCGACCCCGCCCAGACCGGCGTCGCGCTCACCGGCGACGGCCGCCTGGTCAACTCCGGGGCCCTCAACGGCCTCACCAAGGCCAACGCCATCAAGCGGATGATCGACAAGCTCGTCGCCGACGGCACC
Source organism: Cryobacterium sp. TMT4-31 (assembly GCF_004403385.1). Taxonomy (NCBI): domain Bacteria; kingdom Bacillati; phylum Actinomycetota; class Actinomycetes; order Micrococcales; family Microbacteriaceae; genus Cryobacterium; species Cryobacterium sp. TMT4-31. Next base: position 86,799 of record NZ_SOGI01000068.1, on the reverse strand, counting down.
GGGCGGGCGGCCAAGAACTACCGCCTGCGCGACTGGCTGATCTCCCGTCAGCGCTACTGGGGAACCCCGATCCCGATCATTCACGGCGAAGACGGCACCGAGATCCCGGTTCCTGAGGACCAGCTGCCGGTGTTGCTGCCGCCCACTGACGGCCTCGACCTCAAGCCCAAGGGCACCTCCCCGCTCGGCGGTGCCGCGGACTGGGTGAACGTCGTCAACCCCATCGACGGCACCCCGGCCAAGCGCGACGCCGACACCATGGACACCTTCGTGGACAGCTCCTGGTACTTCCTGCGCTTCCTCAACCCCACCGACGACACCAAGGCGTTCGACCCGAAGGAAGCCGACAAGTGGGCCCCCGTCGACCAGTACGTCGGAGGTGTCGAGCACGCCATCCTGCATCTGCTCTACGCCCGCTTCATCACCAAGGTGCTCTTCGACCTCGGCTACGTCACCTTCACCGAACCGTTCACGGCTCTGCTGAACCAGGGCATGGTCATCCTCGACGGTGCGAAGATGTCCAAGAGCAAGGGCAACCTGGTCTACTTCACCGAGGAGGTCGACAAGTACGGCGTCGACGCCGTCCGGTTGACCATGGCGTTCGCCGGCCCGCCCGAAGACGACATTGACTGGGCCGACGTGTCCCCGGTCGGTTCGGCGAAGTTCCTGGCCCGTGCCTGGCGCGTCGCGCGCGACGTCACCAGCGCCCCGGATGTGGAGTGGAAGACCGGGGACGTTGCCCTCCGCCGCGTCACCCACCGGTTCCTGGCCGACGCCCCTTCGCTGATCGAGTCGTTCAAATTCAACGTCGTCGTGGCGCGAATGATGGAGCTCGTCAACGCGACCCGCAAGGTGATCGATACCGGTGCCGGACCGGCCGATGCCGCCGTGCGCGAAGCCGCCGAGGTCACCGCGATGGCGTTGAACCTGTTCTCCCCGTACACGGCCGAAGACATGTGGGAGCGGCTCGGCTACGAACCGTGCGTCGCGCTAGCCCTGTGGCGGAAGCCCGACCGCAGCCTCCTGGTCGCCGAGTCGGTGACCGCGGTGGTGCAGGTCGACGGCAAGGTGCGCGACCGCCTCGAGGTTTCCCCGAAGATCAGCAGCGACGATCTCGAGGCCCTCGCCCGTGCGTCGGCAGCCACGATCCGTTCGATCGGCGACCGCGAGATCATCAAGGTGATCGTGCGGGCGCCCCGGATGGTGAGCATCGTCACCAAGCCCGCCGCTTAGGCCGCACGCCCCGCCTCCACAGTCGGGCCCGGCTCCGCCCCGCGCACAGGTTCCCCTCAGGGGCCGGTGCGCGGGGCGGAGCGCTGTAACCACCACTAACGTGGACCGGCTCTAAGACCCCGGCGCCCCGCGGGGGGTTCCTCCACAGGCTGGCCGGTAGTCGCCCCGACACAGATCCCCTCACGGAACCGGTGCGAGTGGCGGCGCTGTTTAGCCTGTCCGCATGGATTTTGACCCGTTCGCCAGTTTGACGCCGTCATCCCGCACGCGCTCTGGGGAGCCAGGGGCCCTGTCGGCCGGCCCCGGTCGCACCCGCATACGCGTCGGGGTGGGCGCGGCCATCGTCCTGTTGCTCGCGGCGCTGGGCATCAGCGTGACCGTGACCGCCATCGGGCAGGTCAGCCACAGCGTTGCGGTGCCGGCGAATCCGGGCGCGGACCCGCTGGTGGACGACGCGAGTGCGAGCCAGACAGCGGATCCACCCACCGGCGCGACCCCGGAAGCGCAGGCCGACCCGCGCGGCACCGGTGCGCCGACCGGCGAAGCGGAAGCACCCGGAGTGTTTGTGCACGTGCTGGGTGCCGTCGCGCATCCCGGCCTGTTCGAAGTGCACGAGGGTGCCAGGGTCATCGACGTGGTCGCCGCCGCTGGCGGTCTGCTCCCCACCGCAGACGAGGCCGGCCTCAATCTGGCTAGACTCGTCGCCGACGGCGAGCAGCTCTACGTTCCGGCGCACGGCGAGGTCGTGCCCGGTCCGCCTGCCGGGGCGCAGGCCGGAGGCGCCGGGACGCCCGGCGGCGCACCCGGCGCCGCGAACGGGGGTGCAGCGGCGAAGGTCAACCTCAACACGGCCACGTTGGAGGACCTCGACACGCTGCCTCGGATCGGCCCGGTGATGGCCCAGCGCATCCTCGACTACCGCGCGGCGGAGGGCAGATTCGCGAGCATCGACGATCTGCGCAACGTGACCGGGATCGGCGAGAAGACCTTCGCCGCGCTCACGGACCTGATCACCGTATGAACCAGGACGGCATGACCCGAAGCCGGAACAGCGTGGACCTGCGGCTGGTGCTGCCGGCCGCGGCATGTTGGTTGTCGGCCGGGCTGCTGGTGGCGACGACGACGGATGCAGCCCTCGTGGCCGGCCTGGCTGCGGCCGCCGCCGTCCTGCTGACCGTCGGTGCACTCGTGACCGGGTCGCGAGCACGTGGCGCGGGCTTCCTGGTGCAGCGCGTCCGCCCGGTACTGGCCACCGTGGCCGTGTGCTGCGTTGCGGCCGCATTGGCCGGGCTGTCCGTCGCGGTGCAGGCGCCGGTGCGGTTGCCCGAATCCGTTCGCGCTGTCGCAGCCGAACACGGCGAGGCCTCCGTGGTTCTCACGGTCTGGTCGGCGCCGGCGCAGAGCAGTCGGTCGGCCATCGGGGGTGGGGCGCAGATGCGGTTCCGGGCCACGCTCACCACCATCGGCGAGCCACCCGGTCAGGCGAGCACGGGGGAGGCTTCCCCAGCCGGGACCGGCCTCTCGGTGCCCGTCGTCGTATTCGCCCCGGCATCCGCTGAGACCCCCGCCATCGGCGAGGGGATCCGGATGACGGGCACTCTCGGCGCAACGGAGCCGGGTGACGCGGCCGCCGTCCTGATCTTCGGGCGAGCCCCACCGGAACCGGTTCACCCCGCGCCGTGGTGGCTGGCCTGGGCGAACGCCGTTCGCGAGGGGTTCGCGACCGCGTCCGCCGAGCTGCCCGGTGATGGAGCGGGCCTGCTGCCCGGGTTGGCGATCGGCGACACCACGGCGGTGGATGACAGCCTCGACCAGGACATGAAGACGAGCTCGCTCAGCCACCTCACCGCGGTGTCCGGAGCCAATTGCGCCATTGTGCTCGCCATCGTCCTGGTGGCAGCAGCCGCGCTGGGCCTCGGCCGGGGGTGGCGGCTGGTCTGCGGGCTGGTCGTGCTGGCCGGCTTCGTGGTGCTCGTCACTCCGGAACCGAGCGTGGTGAGGGCCGCGACCATGGCGACCATCGTTCTGCTCTCAGGTTCGCTCGGTCGGCCAGGGCGGGGGCTCCCTGCCCTGGCCATGGCCTCGCTGTGTCTGCTGATCTTCGATCCCTGGCTGGCCCGCAATTACGGCTTCGCGCTGTCGGTGCTGGCCACCCTCGGGCTGCTGGTGTTGGCGGGGCCGCTCAGCCGTCGGCTCAGACGCTGGCTTCCCACACCCGTCGCCGCGGTACTCTCGATCCCGATCGCCGCTCAGCTGGCCTGCCAGCCGGTGCTGGTCATGCTCAGTCCGACGCTCCCGGTGTACGGGGTGCCGGCGAACCTGCTCGCAGCCCCCGCCGCGCCGGTGGCCACCGTTGCCGGCCTGGTCGCCTGTCTGCTCCTGCCGTGGGCACCCGTTCTCGCGACCCCGCTGGTGTGGCTGGCCTGGCTGCCGGCCACCTGGATCGCCGCTGTCGCGACCACGACCGCCGGTATGCCTGCCAACAGCCTGCCCTGGCCGGGTGGACCGTTCGGAGTGGTCCTCATCGTGGCCTGTACCGTCGCCGTGCTGACTGTGCTTGCCGCCCGAGGCTCCGGCCGGGTGACAGTGCTGGTGCGGACCGTGAGCGGGACCTTGGTCTGCGTGGTCGCCGGGTGGGCGATCGGAGGCGCGGTCGGCTACGAGGCGGGCCGGGCCGCAGTCTTCCCCACGGCCTGGCAGATCGCCGCCTGCGACATCGGCCAGGGCGATGCCGTGCTCGTGCGTGACGGTGCGTCGGTCGCGCTCGTCGACGTGGGCCCGGACCCGGCGCTGCTGGCCGACTGCCTGGACACCCTCGGCATCGACAGGGTCGATCTTCTGGTCCTCACCCACTACGACCTGGACCACATCGGCGGTCTGGCCGCGGTGATCGGCCGGGTGGACACCGCACTGGTGGGCCGGCCGGAGACCAGCCAGGATGCGGCGCTGCTCGACCGGCTCGCTGCCGGCGGGGCCGACGTGCGCGAAACCGCCCGCGGCGACACCGGCGCCCTCGGCGCACTGACCTGGGAGATCCTGTGGCCGATCCGCGGCTCGACCCTCATGCAGACCGGGAACCCCGGTAGCGTCAGCATGGCGTTCGACGGCGGCGGCATCCGGTCGCTTTTCCTCGGCGACCTCGACGAAGAGGCGCAAAAGGGGCTTATGGCCGCCGGTCAGATCGGTGCCGTCGACGTGGTCAAGGTCGCCCATCACGGTTCTCGCGACCAGAGTGCCGCCCTCTACGCCGAGATCGAGGCGAGCATCGGAGTCGTATCGGTCGGTGCGGACAACGGCTACGGACACCCCACCAGGTCGGTGCTCGACATCCTCGGCGCGGCGGGAACCACCGTGCTGCGCACCGACCGGGACGGGATGGTGGTGGTCGCGCCCGGCACCGGTGCCCCGACGGCCCGCCGGGGACTCGTGGTCTGGACGGAGAAGGTCACAGGTGCCGGTTAGGCTGGGTTGGTAGCGAAGGGAGCCGCGTGGCCGCACGAACAACCGCACAGGCACGAACCGGCAAACCGGCCGCCAAGGCCGGCGCGGCGAAGATCCCGCAGCTCGCCTGGCATCAGGTGCGCCCGGCGCCCGTCGTGCTCGTCTCTGGTACCGAGACCTTCCTCGCCGAACGCGCCATCCGGTCGCTGCGGGACTTCCTCAAGCTGGAGGACCCCAGCCTCGAGGTCAGCGACATCCAGGCCGACAGCTACGCGCCCGGTGAGCTGCTCACCCTGGCCAGCCCCTCGCTGTTCGGCGAGCCGCGGCTGATCCGCGTGAGCAACGTCGAGAAGTGCAGCGACACCTTCCTCACCGAGGCCATCGATTACCTGCAGAACCCCGCAGACGACACCTACGTCGTGCTGCGCCACGGCGGCGGCGTGCGCGGCAAGAAGCTCCTGGACACCATCCGCAGCGGCGTGGGCGGCGCCGTGGAAGTGGTCTGCGCCGAGCTCAAGAAGGATTCGGACAAGCACGACTTCGCCACCGCCGAATTCCGCTCGGCGGGCAAAAGAGTCACCCCGAGCGCATTGCGGTCGCTGGTGGCCGCGTTCTCCGACGACCTGGCCGAGCTCTCCGCCGCCTGCCAGCAGCTCATCGCCGACACCGGAGCCGAGGTCACCGAGACCACGGTGGACCGCTATTACGGCGGCCGAGTCGAGACCAACGCGTTCAAGGTCGCCGATTCCGCCATCGCCGGGCGTCTCGGCGAGGCACTCGTCACCCTGCGGCACGCGCTGTCGTCAGGAGCCGACCCGGTCCCGATCGTCGCCGCGTTCGCCAGTAAGATCCGCACCATGGCGAAGCTGTTCGGCGTGCGCGGCGGGTCCGCCCAGCTGGCGGCCACCTACAGCCTGGCCCCCTGGCAGGTGGAGCGCGCCCAACGCGATATGCGCGGCTGGAGCGATGACGGTCTGGCCCGGTGCATCGTGATGCTCGCCGAGACCGACGCGGCCGTGAAGGGCGCCGGCAGAGACCCGATCTTCGCGCTCGAGCGGCTCGTCACGGTCATCGCCAAACGCGGCGAATGAGGGCGGCCGGTCACGGACCGGGCGGCCGAGGCCGACTCAAGGCTGGCCGGACACCGTGACCGAGGAGCGGTTCAGGTAGATCCACACCCCGTCGGTGAACTCGGGGTCGCCGCAGATATCCCCGCTCACCTTCACCGGCAAAATGGTTGAGGAGCCGGCCAGATCGGCCCGCGATGCCGTCGCGGCGAACGACGCCGGCAGGGACGGGCAGTATTCCAGCTGGACCCTGCCATACAGGTCGGTGAACTGCACCATGATCCGCTGGGTGGGCATCGGCAACAGTACCGTGAGCACCACCGCGAGAGCGGCCAGCGCGAGGCCGACGACGCCGAACACCGACCCGAGGATGGTCAGCCCCCGCCGAGGGGATGCCGTGTGTGCTGCCGGGTGCGCTGCAGGCTGAGCTGCCGGCTGCGCGGCAGCTTCGGTGGCCGGCGGCGTTGCGGCGGGCGCAGTGATGGACGGTGCGGTGATGGACAGTGCGGCGGTGGACGGTGTCGTGTTGGGGGGCGCGGTGGGCAGCGAGGCCGCGAACAGGACGCAGGCCCCGGTCAACACGAGGATGAAACCGAGCAGCCCCGCGAACACCCAGGGGTTCAGGCCCTCGTATGCGGTGACTGCGGGGGCCGACCAGAGGCCGACGGCGATGACGGCGGCTGCTACGGCGAACGCGCCGCCGAGGAACCGGGCCTGATGGCGCCAGGCGGACGGTTTCACCGGGCCGGTCTGCTCGCTTGTCACGACGCCACCATAGCGTCGGCCGGGCACCTCGGAAAGGGCCGGCCGGATCCGGCGGCAACACAGAAAACCCCCGCCCAGGAGGGCGGGGGTGTGTCTGTACTTCTGAACTGCTGAAGAGCGGTGCTGCTTAGAGCGCGTTGACAGCCTTGGCGATAGCGGACTTCTTGTTCGCTGCCTGGTTCTGGTGGATGACGCCCTTGCTGACGGCCTTGTCGAGCTTCTTGGAAGCAACGGCGAGGCTGGCGACAGCCTTGTCCTTGTCACCAGCGGTGACGGCGAGGCGCGTGGCCCGGATAGCGGTCTTGAACTCGCTCTTGACCGCCTTGTTGCGCTCCTGCGACTTCTTGTTCGTGAGGATCCGCTTGATCTGCGACTTGATGTTTGCCACGTTTTATACGCTTTCGTTAGGTTCTTGTTCGGATGGGCCGCCCGGCGATAGAGGGCACCGTGCGGCGAAAATCGTGTGGGGTGGGACCCAACACGCAAGCCAACAGGCAACGATACCAGTTATCTGCCCGGCTGGCTGACCGAATCGGGGGAGCTCTGATCGAGATCGGCCTCGATCTCAGTGATGATGCACCTGAGCACAGTATCAAACCGGTGCGGCCGATGCAGGCTGACCAGGTGGCCGGCCCCGGGAACCGTCACGAGGGTGCCTCGCTGCGCCGCCGCGAGGAACCGTCGTTGGTGCAGGCGGAAGTGATCGTACGCGCCGTTGACCAGCCAGACCGGTCCGGGAAACGCCCTGAGATCGGCTAGCGGCGACAACCGCCCCGTCGCCGCGAGGCCCGCGTCCATGACGTCCAGGCCTACGCCGCCGGCGAGCACATCCCGCACCCCGGCCGGCGGGAGCATCCGCCGGACCAGGAAGGTGTGCAGCCAGAGACCGCGGTCCGGGAACCTGTGGATGATCCGGGCGAGCCAGCGATAGGCGGCCAGTCCCGGCCCGCCCGGTTCGAACGACGACCCGGCGGCCACCAGGCCGAGCACCCGGTCCGGGTTCCTGGCCGCGTAGGCGATGGCGTAGTAGCCGCCGAGCGACAGTCCGACGAGCAGCACCGGCCCCTCGACGGCGTCCACCGCCCCATCGATGGCACCGAGCGCACCGTCGAGGGTGAACGGCTCGCCCAGGCGCGAGCCGTGGCCGGGCAGGTCCACGGCGACAACCGGATGTCCCGCCGCCGCCAGCCACTCCAGCTGGTGCCGCCACATGCTGGCCGAGGTGCGGATCCCGTGCACGAGCACGACGGGGACCCGGTAACCGGCGGTGGGCATCAGGCGCCCCGCAGGGTGCCCGACGCGCGGGCGCTGGCGACGGCGGAGGTCCGCGACCCGACGCCGAGCTTGCCGAAGATGTGCACAAGGTGCGACTTCACCGTCGCCTCGCTGAGGAACAGGTCCTGACCGATCTGCCGGTTGGAGCGGCCGGCCGCCACGAGGGCAAGCACCTCGACCTCGCGGGGGGAGAGCCGGCCCTCCGGAACGAGCGACCGATCGGCCAGCCGGGTCACGATGGCCGGAGCGAGTGCGCTCTGTCCCGCCGCCGCGGCCCGCACGGCGGCGACGAGTTCGGCGGGCGGCGCGTCCTTGAGCAGGTACCCGCTGGCGCCGGCCTCGATGGCACCGAGGATGTCGGCATCCGTGTCGTAATTGGTGAGGATCAGCACGTGCGGGGCGCCGGGTCGGGACCGGACCAACCGGGTGGCCTCCGCGCCCTGCATGGGGGTGCCCGGTGGGTCGGTATTGGGCAGCGCACCACCGAACTGCAGGTCCATCAGCACCACGTCGACCCGGCCGGAGGCGGCCAGGGCCACGGCTTCCTCCGCCGTGCCGGCCTCCAGCTCGACCTCAAGGTCTGGCTCGGCGCCGAGCATGGCGCGCAGTCCCGCCCGCACCACGGGGTGGTCGTCCGCGAGCAGCACCCGGATCATGCCAGCGCCTGACGAATCGGGAATCGCACCGCGACCGCGGTGCCCAGGCCCGGTGCGGACTCCAGGACGAAGGAGCCGCCGAGCGCTTCGACACGTTGCCGGATGGCGACCAGGCCGAACGAGTCCGGACTCTGAGCCGTGGCGTCCGTGAGGGTGAAACCGCGCCCGTCGTCGACGACGTCGAGGGCCACCTCATCGGTCATGTAGCTCAGGGTGACCTCCGCGCGGTTGGCGCCGGCGTGTTGGGCGACGTTGGCGAGCGAGCCCTGCGCGATCCGCAGCAGGGTCGTCTCCAGCGACATCGGCAGCGCGATCGGGTCACCCGTCACATGCAGGCTGACCCTGGTGGCATGGTCGCCGACCGGTGCGGTGCGCTCTGCCGACGAGGCGAGCCTGGCGAGTGCGCCCGGCAGGGTCTGGCTGTCCAGGGCCGGCGGGGTGAGCTCCCGGATGAACCGGCGGGTCTCCTGCAGATTGGCTGCCGCGGTATCCCTGGCCAGGCGCAGGTGCTCCAGGGCCGCCGGATCGGACACCCGGCCCTCGACGGCGTGCAACAGCATCTGGATGCTCGACAGCCCCTGCGCCACGGTGTCGTGGATCTCCCTGGCCAGGCGTTCCCTCTCGGCGAGGGTGCCCGCGTCACGTGCGGTGGCCGCCAGCTCGGTGCGCGTGGTGAGCAGATCTTCGATCAGGTTCTGCCGTTCGGCGGCCTCGCGCAGCAGTGCCCGGTAGCCCAGGCCCACCGCCACCGCCACGCCCGCGCCCACCAGCGGGCCGAGGGTGGCGCCCAGGCTCAGGCCCACGTGGAAGCTCATCGCCCAGATCGTCAACAGCACGCTGAGCAGGACCAGGGGGATGCCGGCCCTGAGGGGCAGCACGTGCAGCTGCAGGAAGAACAGCGGGAAAACGATGAAGGCGGCATCCGGTGCCAGCAGGGTCAGTGCGAGCCACTCCACCAGCAGCACGGCCATCCAGACCGGCACGACCCATCGCCACGGCCGCCGGCGGGCCAGCTCGCTGCCGCCGACATAGCTGGCCAGGAAGAGCAGCGACAGGCTCACCACGGCGACGGGGTTCGGCACCGCCCCCAACAGGGTCCGCACGATGACCAGCCCGGTCAGCCCGATGATCAGAACGTGCAGGCCGATCCGCAGGCCGGAGAACACCGGGGTGAGCGCTGAGTGCGGAAGACCCTCGCCGATGCTGGCGGGCGGCATGGGATCCCGGCGGAGCGGGGAGGTGCGGAGTGCGAGGCTGGACATGGTGCGCCCAGCCTAATCAGGACCGCTGGTTCCGTCATCCGTCGAATGGATGACCGACTGCCACCCGGGCAGGTCACACCGATGCTGCGGGGCATGGGAGAATTGGGCCATCATGTCACCGAGAGCTCTCAAGGCGCTGGAACCGGCCGCCACCGCCCCCGCGTTCATCCGTAACTTCTGCATCATCGCGCACATCGACCACGGCAAGTCCACGCTGGCCGACCGGATGCTTCAGATCACCGGCGTCGTCGACGACCGTTCCATGCGTGCCCAGTACCTGGACCGGATGGACATCGAACGCGAACGCGGCATCACCATCAAGAGCCAGGCGGTGCGGATGCCGTGGGAGATGGACGGTCAGACCTACGCGCTGAACATGATCGACACCCCCGGCCACGTCGACTTCACCTACGAGGTCTCCCGCAGCCTGGCGGCCTGCGAGGGCGCCATCCTGCTCGTCGACGCCGCCCAGGGCATCGAAGCCCAGACCCTGGCCAACCTCTACCTGGCGCTCGAGAACGACCTCACCATCATCCCGGTGCTCAACAAGATCGACCTGCCGGCCGCCGACCCCGACAAGTACGCCAAGGAGCTCGCCAGCCTCATCGGCGGCAGCCCCGACGACGTGCTTCGAGTCTCCGGCAAGACCGGCGTCGGCGTGTCCGAACTGCTCGACCGGGCCACCTCGCTGATCCCCGCCCCCGTCGGCGACGCGAACGCGCCGGCCCGCGCCATGATCTTCGACTCCGTCTACGACAGCTATCGCGGCGTCGTCACCTACGTGCGCATGATCGACGGGCACCTCAGCCCGCGCGAGAAGATCCAGATGATGTCGACCCGCGCCACCCACGACATCCTCGAGATCGGCGTCACCAGCCCGGAACCCACCCCCAGCAAGGGCCTGGGCGTCGGAGAGGTCGGCTACCTGATCACCGGCGTGAAGGACGTGCGCCAGTCCAAGGTCGGCGACACCGTCACCACCGCGATGAAGCCCGCCACCGAGGCGCTACCCGGCTACACCGAACCCAAGCCGATGGTGTTCTCCGGCCTGTACCCGATCGACGGCAGCGACTACCCGGCGCTGCGCGAAGCGCTCGACAAGCTCAAGCTCTCGGATGCGTCGCTGGTCTACGAGCCCGAAACCTCCGTCGCCCTCGGCTTCGGCTTCCGGTGTGGCTTCCTCGGCCTGCTGCACCTGGAGATCATCACCGAGCGCATCGACCGGGAGTTCAACCTCGACCTGATCACCACCGCGCCCAGCGTGATCTACGAGGTCACCACCGACGACAAGAAGACCGTCACGGTCACCAACCCGAGCGAGTTCCCCAACGGCAAGATCGCTGTCGTCGAGGAACCCATCGTCAAGGCAGCGATCCTCGCGCCCAAGGACTACGTCGGCGTGATCATGGAACTCTGCCAGGGTCGCCGCGGCACCCTGCTCGGCATGGAGTACCTCGGTGAGGACCGGGTCGAGATCCGGTACACGATGCCGTTGGGCGAGATCGTGTTCGACTTCTTCGACCAGCTCAAGAGCAAGACCGCCGGCTACGCGTCCCTCGACTACGAGCCCATCGGCTCGCAGGAGGCCGATCTGGTCAAGGTCGACATCCTGCTGCAGGGCGAACAGGTCGACGCCTTCAGCGCCATCGTTCACCGCGACAAGGCCTACGACTACGGCGTGCTGATGACCGGACGGCTCCGGAAGCTCATCCCGCGCCAGCAGTTCGACGTGCCCATCCAGGCCGCCATCGGAGCCCGCATCATCGCCCGCGAATCGATCAGCGCCATCCGCAAGGACGTCCTCGCCAAGTGTTACGGCGGCGACATCTCCCGCAAGCGCAAGCTGCTGGAGAAGCAGAAGGAAGGCAAGAAGCGCATGAAGATGGTCGGCAGGGTCGAGGTTCCGCAGGAGGCTTTCATCGCCGCGCTCTCCGGCGACGAGCCGGCCAAGAAGGAAAAGAAGTAACGATCATGCGCCGCTCGACCTTCACCGACGCCGCCGTGACCTACGCCGCCATCGGCGGCACCCTGGCCCCCGACCTGATGCGCTACCCGCCCAAGGGCCACCGCCCGCTGGAGCGTACGGTGCGCCTGGGCAGCGGCGAGGAACGGTTCCGGGTGGCCACGACGGCGTTGATGACCTGGGGCATCCAGCGCGGCAGCGGCATCGACGTCACCGACCTCGACGCCGGCACCGGCGTGCAGTACACCGGCATCGTCTTCACCGAGAACGGCACCCCGGCGCCCAACCAGGAACACCCGGTGAACGAGGCCACCTTCGCCGAGGACGGCACCGCGTTCATCAGCAACGGGATGACCGCCAAGCTGGCCATCCCCACCGGCCCGTTCACCGTCGCCGCACCGGTGCGCGTCGTCTACGTTATCGACGAGGCCGACAAGATCGGCTTCGCCTACGGAACCATGCGCGGCCACCCGCAGACCGGCGAGGAATGCTTCATCGTCGACCGTCGCGCTGACGACTCCGTCTGGCTCACCATCCGCTCCTTCTCGCGTCCCAGCACCTGGTACTACACGCTGGCCTGGCCCATCCTGCGCGTCCAGCAGGAGCGCTACACCCGCAAGTACCTGCGCGCCCTGCACCCCGTCGGACGAGGCTGACCGGATGGCTGGACCGCACCCGGTCGGCGACCCCGCACCACTGGATGGCCTCATCCCGGCTTCGGCCGCGCTCGGCGCCTCGACCCGCGACTTCGGGGTCTACCTGCACGTACCGTTCTGCAAGGTGCGCTGTGGCTACTGCGACTTCAACACCTACACCGCCACGGAACTGCGCGGGGTGAAGCAGAGCGACTACGCCAGCCAGGCGGTCCTCGAGGTGGAGTCCGCCGCCCGCATCCTGGCCGAATCCGGTGTGCCGGCCCGGCCCGCCGCGACGGTCTTCTTCGGCGGCGGCACCCCCACGCTGCTGCCCGCAGACCATCTGGTGCGGATGCTGCATGCCGTGCGCGACACCTTCGGCATCGTGCCGGGCGCCGAGATCACCACCGAGGCCAACCCGGACTCCGTCGACCTGGCCTATCTCCGCCAGCTCAAGCAGGCCGGTTTCACCCGGGTGTCCTTCGGCATGCAGTCCGCGGTACCGCGGGTCCTGGCCACCCTCGAGAGAACGCATGATCCCGAACGGGTCCCGCTCGTGGTGGCCTGGGCGCGCGAGGCGGGCCTGGACGTGAGCCTCGACCTGATCTACGGCACACCGGGGGAGACCATCGAGGATTGGCGGGCAAGCCTGGACGCGGCCATCGGCCAGCAGCCCGACCACATCAGCGCCTATTCGCTCATCGTCGAGGACGGTACCAAGCTGGCCAGGCAGATCCGCCGGGGCGAGCTCGTCCAGCCCGACGAAGACCTGCAGGCCGACTTCTACGAACTCGCGGATGCGCGTCTGGCCGAGGCCGGTTACGGATGGTACGAGGTCAGCAACTGGTCCCGGGGAACCGAACACCGGTCCCGGCACAACCTGTCCTACTGGCGCAGCGCCGACTGGTGGGGCATCGGCCCCGGCGCGCACAGCCACGTGGGTGGGGTGCGTTGGTGGAACGTCAAGCATCCGGCGGCGTACGCCGACCGCATTCTGGCCGGCCACTCACCGGCCGCCGGACGGGAAACCCTGGACGAGGCCACCCGCGAAACCGAACGGGTGCTGCTGCTCACGCGCATCCGTGAGGGAATCCCGGTGGCGACGTTGTCGACGCTCGGCCGCCGAGAGGTCGCCGGTCTGATCGCCGACGAGCTCATCGACGCTCGCGCGGCCATCGGCGGCAACATCGAACTGACCCTCACCGGTCGGCTGCTCGCCGACGCCGTGGTGCGCCGACTGCTTTCCGACTAGTGAGGCCCGGTTCTTACGATCAGCTGACGAACTTGATCGTCAGCGGGTAGGTGTACCACTCGCCCTTGTTCGCGGCGATCGCGGCCATGATGCTGAAGACGATGCTGAGGATCCAGGCGGCGGCCAGGATCAGGAAGCCGACGAGGATGACGGTGAGAATCGATCCGACCAGGTAGGCGATGGCCAGGGTGATCTGGAAGTTCAGGGCCGTCGCGGCGTGTGCGCGGATGAACGGACCGCGGTCCTTGAGCACGATGTAACCGATCAGGGCGGGCAGGAAGCCGAAGAGGATTCCGCCGATGTGGATCAGGGTCGCCCACAGCTTCTCGTCGGCCGGGCTCAGCTGGCTGGGTGCCTGGTACGGGTTGGCGGGGGGAGGCGTTGCCTCAGACATTAAATCTCCTTCGTGGGCGCTCGGGGGAGCGAGGATGGTGCTGGTCGAGCTGTCACCAGAATAGCGCCGGTCTCGGGCGCCCGCAGTGAGAAAACTAGCTGATCGGGCGCTAGTTGATCAGGCGCAGCGCGAACGGGTAGCGATACGGGCGGCCGTCTCGGGCGCTGACAAAACCGAGTACCGAGAAGATCGCGCCGATCAGCCAGAGCACCCAGGTGAGCGAGCCGAGCCCGGCCAGCAGGCCGAAGGTGAGAAGTGCCAGGACGGTGCTGAGCACGCTGATGGCGAGATAGCCGATCAACAGCGTGATCTGGAAGTTGAGCGCCTCCTTGGCCTCGCCGGCGGTGAATCGCCCGCGCTCCTTGAAGACCAGCCAGATGATCAGGGCCGGCAGGAACGAGAGGATGCCGCCCAGGTGCGCCAGGGACGCCCACAGCTTGTCCTGCTCCGGAGTCAGCGCAGCAGCGGTGCCCGACCCTGTCGGTTGTCCAGGCCCATTGGGATAGCTCATGACGATGCCCTTCGACGTGCAAGTGGATTCAGCGATGGAGAACAGCGGTGGATACCGCCACGGAGATACGTGTGCCACCACGGTACTGCGCGAATTCGTCCGTGAGCAACGGGTATCCCAGACGCCCGCGTTATGATTGGCAGTCATACGAAGAGAGTGCCAGCCGTCGGCGGCACAAACGGGAGAGGGAGGCGAGCGTCCAGTGGTATCAGACCGCAGCCTCGAAGTCCTTCGGGTCATCGTGCAGGACTACGTGGCCTCCCGCGAACCGGTCGGGTCCAAGTCGATCGTCGACCGGCACGCTTTCGGCGTCTCGGCCGCCACGATCCGCAATGACATGGCCCTGCTCGAAGAGGAAGAACTCATCGTCGCGCCGCACACGTCGTCGGGGCGCATCCCCACCGACAAGGGCTACCGACTGTTCGTGGATCACCTGGCCGACCTGCGTCCACTCACGGGCGTCCAACGGCAGGCCATCGAGGTCTTCCTCGGCCAGTCCGCCGATCTCGACGAAGTGCTCGCCCGCAGTGTCCGCCTGCTCTCCCAGCTCACCCACCAGGTGGCCCTGGTGCAATACCCCTCGTTGTCGCGGGCCACGGTGCGCCACATCGAGCTCGTGCCGCTCAGCGACACCCGGGTGCTCTCGGTGCTGATCACCGACTCCGGCAGGGTGGAGCAACGGGTCGTTGAACTGCCGCGCCCGATCGAGGAAGCCGCCCTGGCTGAGCTGCGCTCCAGGCTGAACGCCGTCGTCGGCGGCCTCGGCATGGCGGCCGCCGCCACGGCCCTGAGCGGCCCGACCGGTCTGGGATCGCCGGAGCAGACCGAGCTCGTCGATCTCATCACCGGCACCCTGCGCGATCAGGTCGGAGCGAACCGGCAGGACCGCCTGGTCATGGCCGGAGCCGCGAACCTCGTGCGCACCGAGGAAGACTTCACCGGGAGCATCTATCCGGTTCTCGAGGCCATCGAGGAGCAGGTGGTGCTGTTGCGCCTGTTCGGCGAAATGGCCACAGACCAGCACGGCGTGTCGGTGAGCATCGGCCGGGAGAACGCACCGTTCGGGCTCGGCGAGACCTCCGTGCTCACCAGCGGCTATACCTCCCGCGGCGACGCCGCCCGCCTGGGTGTGCTCGGCCCGACCCGGATGGACTACTCCAACAACATGGCGGCCGTGCGCGCCGTCGCCCGGTACCTCTCCCGACTGCTCGGCGAGAACTAGCCGCCCCACACCTATCTCGACCCGACTTCCCCACCCCAGAACCCCAAGGAGAGCCAGCTTTGGCTGACCACTACGAAGCACTCGGCGTCGCCCGCGACGCCAGCACCGACGAAATCAAGAAGGCGTACCGCAAGCTCGCCCGCCAGCTGCACCCCGACGTGAACCCCGGCGCCGAGGCGTCAGAACGGTTCAAGACCGTCACGCACGCGTACGACGTCCTCAGCGACCCCAAGCAGCGCCAGAACTACGACCGCGGCGGCTCCGGCAACGGCCAGGGCGGCGGCTTCGACGCCGGCAACTTCGGCGACATCTTCGAGACCTTCTTCGGCGGTGGCGGCGGCGGCAGCCGTGGTCCCCGTTCCCGGCGTGAACGCGGCCAGGATGCCCTCATCCGCGTCGAACTCGACCTGGACGAGGTCATCTTCGGCACCCACCGCGACATCGAGGTGGACACGGCGATCGTCTGTGCCACCTGTTCGGGCACCTGCTGCCAGCCGGGTACCTCCCCGGTCACCTGCGACATCTGCCACGGCACCGGCAGCATCCAGCGCGCCGTGCGTTCGCTGCTCGGCAATGTGATGACCTCCAGCCCCTGCGGCTCCTGCCGCGGCTACGGAACCATCATCGCCACCCCGTGCGTCACCTGCCAGGGCCAGGGCCGCGTGCGTGCCCGCCGCACCGTGCCGGTCGACATCCCCGCCGGCGTGGACACGGGCCTGCGCCTGCAGATGCCCGGCAGCGGCGAGGCCGGGCCGGCCGGTGGCCCGAACGGTGACCTGTACCTGGAGATGAAGGTGCGCCACCACGACGTCTTCAGCCGCGACGGTGACGACCTGCTCTGCACCCTCGAGGTGCCGATGACCGACGCGATCCTCGGAGCGACGGCCACGGTGAAGGCCCTCGACGGTGACATCGAAGTGGAACTGCGCCCCGGCGTACAGGCCGGCGAGATCCTCACGGTCAAGGACCGCGGCGTCACGAGGCTCCGCGGCAACGGCCGCGGTGACCTGCGGGTCGGCGTGCAGGTGCTCACCCCCACCAAGCTCGACCACAAGGAGCGGGAACTGATCGAGGCCTTCGCCGCCAGGCACAAGGTTCCGGCGCCCGCCCTCAGCCAGTTCCAGCAGGGCCTGTTCGCGAAGCTCCGCGACAGGTTCCTCGGCTAGGACCACGTTCGATGGCGCACTTCTTCCTGTCAGAGACCCTCGGCGCCTCCGCCGACGGCTCGCCAACCGCGGACCCCGCGGTCGGGGCCACGGTGAGCATTACCGGGGCTGAGGCCAAGCACGCCGTCACCGTCAGCCGGGTGCGCCCCGGCGAGACCCTGCTGCTCGGTAACGGCGCCGGCCTGGTGCTCGGCGTCACGGTCCTGTCGGCCGCGCCGGCCGAGCTCACGGCGCGGGTGGACACCGTGACTCGGACGCCGCCGGCCGTGCCGCGCATCCTGCTCGTACAGGCCCTGGCCAAGGGTGACCGCGACGAACTCGCCGTGCAGGCCGCCACCGAACTCGGCGTCGACGGGGTCATCCCGTGGGCCGCCGCCCGGTCGGTGGCCCGCTGGGAGGGCGTCAAGATCGCCAAGGGGCAGGCGCGCTGGTCCGCCATCGTGCGGGAGGCCAGCAAGCAGTCCATCCGGCCGTGGCTGCCCGACGTGCTGCCGCTGACCAGTACCAAGCAGCTGGCCCAGCTCGCTGGGACCAGCCGGATGCTGTTGCTCGAGCCGACCGCCGAGCTCAGATTGACCGCGATCGCCGTGCCCACCGACGACCGGGATATCGTGCTCGTCGTCGGGCCGGAGGGCGGCATCGCCCCGAGTGAACTGGACATCCTCGAGCAGGCCGGCGCCAGCCGGGTGCGCCTGGGCGATACCGTGCTGCGCACCTCGACGGCCGGCCCCGCCGCGGTCGCCATCCTGAACGCAACCCTCGGGCGCTGGTAGGAGCGCTTAAGATAGAACCATGGCTTCCTCCGGTGCAGAACCCACGATCTTCAGCCGCATTACCGCGCGCGAAATTCCCGCGACCATCGTCGCGGAAACCGATGACATCATCGCGTTCAACGACATCGCCCCGCAGGCGCCCGTGCACGTCGTGGTGACCACGAAGTCGCAGCAGTACCGCAACGTCGGTGAACTCGCCGCGGGGGACCCGGCGCTGTTGGCCGAGCTGATCGCCGTGGCCGGCCGGGTGGCCGACGAACACTGCGCCGGCGAGTACCGCCTGGTCTTCAACACCGGAGCCTCGGCCGGTCAAACCGTCTTCCACGTGCACGCGCACGTCCTCGGTGGCGCTCTTGAGGAGGGCACGCTTGCTGCCCTCTGACGCCGAAACTCCCGACGGCGGTGCGCTCGACGTGGTGCGCAAGCTCCTGGTGGACGGCGTCGCCATGGTGCGCCTGCTCGGCCCGCAGGACCGGTTCCTCAGCACCATCGAGAAGGAATACCCCGACGTCGTCGTGCACGTGCGCGGCAACGAGGTCACCCTCACCGGCGCGGCGGTCTCCGTCGAGGCCGTGGTGCGGTTGATCGAGGAGCTCCAGCTGCTGCTCCGCACCGGCGCCGACCTCGGCGAGGCCGAGGTGAGCACCTCCGCCAGGATGCTCGGGGCCGACGCGACCTCTAGCCCCTCCACGGTGCTCGGGCAGGCCATCCTCACCTCGCGTGGCCTCACCGTGCGGCCCAAGACCCTCGGGCAGAGCGACTACGTCAACGCGATCGACGAGAACGCCATCGTCTTCGGCATCGGCCCGGCCGGCACCGGCAAGACCTACCTCGCCATGGCCAAGGCCGTGCAGGCCCTGCAGCGCAAGGAGGTCGACCGGATCATCCTCACCCGGCCGGCCGTCGAAGCCGGCGAACGGCTCGGCTTCCTGCCCGGCACCTTGACCGACAAGATCGACCCGTACCTGCGACCGCTCTACGACGCCCTGTTCGAGATGATGGACCCCGAGCTGGTGCCCAAGCTCCTCGCGGCCGGCACCATCGAGGTGGCCCCACTGGCCTACATGCGCGGCCGCACCCTCAACTCGGCGTTCATCGTGCTCGACGAAGCGCAGAACACCACCCCGGAGCAGATGAAGATGTTCCTCACCCGCCTCGGCTTCGGCTCCCAGATGGTGGTCACCGGCGACATCACCCAGGTAGACCTGCCCGCCGGCGCCAGCGGCCTCCGCCTGGTCACCAAGGTCCTCGACGGCATCGACGACATCGCCTTCGTGCGCCTGACCAGCGCCGACGTCGTGCGCCACAGTCTCGTCGGCCGCATCGTCGACGCCTACACCGAATACGACGCGCAGAAGCAGGCCCAACGCTACGAAAGCGAACAGGCCCGCGACTTCGCCTCCCGCGCTCCGCACCAGGGGAACCCGCGCGATCGCACCCCGAAACGGAGATCCAGTTGAGCATCGAAATCAACAACGAGTCGGCCATCCCGGTCGACGAAGCCACCATCCAGCGCCTCGCCGCCTTCGCGCTGGACACCATGCATGTGCATGCCGACGCCGAACTGGCCATCGTCCTCGTGGACGAGGGCGCCATGGAAGCGCTGCACGTGCAGTGGATGGACGAGCCGGGTCCCACCGACGTCCTGAGTTTCCCGATGGACGAGCTGCGCCCGGGCACCGAAGACGCCCAGACCCCGCCGGGTCTGCTCGGCGACATCGTGCTGTGCCCGCAGGTGGCCCAGGGCCAGGCCGAAACCGCCGGCCACAGCACCCTCGACGAACTGCTGCTGCTCACCGCGCACGGCGTGCTGCACCTGCTCGGTTTCGACCACGCCGAGCCCGACGAAGAGAAGGAAATGTTCGGCATCCAGCGCGACATCCTGATCGGCTTCGCCATGCAGGAACGACGCCGGCCCCGATGATCGTCGGGTGGTTCCTGGCCGCCGCCATCCTGCTCGTCGCCTTCGGCGGGCTGATGGCCGCCGTCGATGCGGCGATCATGTCCCAGTCCAGGGCCGATATCGCCGAGCTCGCCGTGACGGCGCGATCCAAGCGGTCCCTGAGCGCGATCGCCGCCGACACCGGCGCGCACCTGAACGCCATCAACTTCGTGCGCATCATCGCGGAGACGACCGCAGCAGTAATGGTGACCCTGGTCTTCGCCACGACCATCGACGCGATCTGGCTTGCCCTGCTGTTGTCGGCCCTGCTGATGACGGCGGTGTCCTTCGTCCTCGTCGGGGCGAGCCCCCGCAGCGTCGGCCGGGCTCATCCGCAGACTCTGCTCATGCTCACAGCCGTCCTCGTGCACTTCCTCAGGGTGCTTCTCGGCCCGGTCGCCAACGCCCTCGTCGCCCTCGGCAACCGGGTCACCCCCGGCCGAAGCCGGCTTGCCACGTTCACCTCAGAGGACCAGCTGCTGAGCATGGTCGACGAGGCCACCGAACTCGACGTGATCGAGGAAGACGACCGCGAGCTGATCCACTCGATCTTCGAGTTCAGTGAGACCGTCGTGCGCGAGCTCATGATCCCGCGCACCGACATGGTCACCATCGACGCCGACTCCAGCGTCGGTGCGGCGATGGGTCTGTTCCTCAGCAAGGGCTTTTCCCGGGTCCCCGTGGTCGACGGCGAAGTCGACGACGTGACAGGCATCCTGTATCTGCGGGACGTGTCCAGGCTGGTCTACGAACGGCCCCGCAACCTCGAGACGTTGCGGGTGGGCGAACTCGCCAAACCCGCCCAGTTCGTGCCGGAGTCCAAGAAGGCCGACGCGCTACTGCGCCAAATGCAACTGGAGTCGAACCACCTGGCCATGGTCGTCGACGAGTACGGCGGCATCGCCGGCCTGGTCACCCTCGAGGACCTGATCGAGGAACTCGTCGGGGACATCTCTGACGAGTACGACCGGGACGTCGTCGAGATCGAGGATCTCGGCCACGGCCGTTTCCGGGTCAGCGCCCGCCTGCCCGTCGATGAACTCGGAGAACTCTTCGACCTCGACCTCGACGACGACGAGGTCGACTCCGTCGGCGGACTGTTGGCCAAGGCGCTCGGCAGGTTGCCGGTCGCCGGCTCCGAAGCCAGAACCAGCGGATTGATCCTCACCGCGGAGCGAACCGAGGGTCGACGCAAACGAATCAGCACAGTGCTGGTTGAACCAGACAAGGCGTTGAGAAACGCACAGTCCGCATTCCTGGGAATGCCGGACACCGAAGGAGCACACGGCAATGACACAAGAACCTGATTTCCGGGCGGGATTTGTATCCTTCGTCGGGCGCCCCAACGTGGGCAAGTCCACCCTGACGAACGCCCTGGTGGGAGAGAAGGTGGCGATCACCTCGTCGAAGCCGCAGACCACCCGCCGCGCCATCCGGGGCATCGTGCATCAGAAGAACGGCCAGCTGATCCTGGTCGATACCCCCGGCATCCACCGGCCCCGCACGCTTCTCGGTGAGCGGTTGAACAGTCTCGTGCAGTCGACGCTCAGCGGCGTCGACGTCGTCGGCCTGTGCATCCCGGCCAACGAGCCGATCGGCCCCGGCGACAAGTTCATCAACGAACAGCTGGACAACTTCCCGCGCGCCAAGAAGGTGGCCATCGTCACCAAGATCGACATGTCTTCCAAGACCAGCGTCGCCAACCAGCTTCTCGCGGTCTCGCAGCTGCGCGATTGGGAGGCGATCGTGCCGATCTCGGCGACCAGCCGCATCCAGCTCGATGTGCTCAGCAGCGAGCTGCTGCGCCTGCTGCCGCTCAGCGACGCGCCGCTGTACCCGGCGGATGCCGTGACCGACGAAAGCCTGGAATCGCGCATCTCCGAGTACATCCGCGAGGCGGCGCTCGAGGGCGTCACCGACGAACTGCCGCACTCGATCGCCGTGACGATCGACGACATCATCGAACGTGACGACCAGGAACTCGTCGAAATCTACGCCAACCTCTTCGTGGAGCGGGACAGCCAGAAGGGCATCATCATCGGCAAGTCGGGCAGCCGGCTCAAGGACGTCGGCATGCGCGCCCGCAAGCAGATCGAACCTCTCGTCGGCAAGCGGGTATTCCTCTCGTTGCGGGTCAAGGTCGCCAAGGAATGGCAGCGCGACCCGAAGCAGCTCGGTCGGCTGGGCTTCTAACCGAGCGCCCGGTCGGGTCCGGTCGCACCAGACCCTGGAACCTGTCCTCGCGGGCGACCGACCTCACCCATCGGTCGACCCTGTCGAGACCCTCGCTGCCCGTCCCTTTGGCTCAGAACTGCGTTCGATATGTGCTCGAGAATTTGCTGACATTTCCTCGCATATAGGTGCGATTCGTGAGAGAATGGGGGTATGGACGACGAGCTGGATAGTGGCTCCACCGCACCGACGGGAATGACTCCCACCGGTCCGAACCTGCACGACTGGAACACCGGTCTGGCCGGTCCGGATCCCCTCTCGGCCGTGGATGCCGCCAGTCTGAGCGGCACTTCCGACACGAAGACCGCCGCTGCCGCCGGCCCTGCGGCCGGCCCCGCGACGGGCTCGTCCCGTCCCGGTCGGGCCGGTCGGGGTCCGTCTAAGCCGCGGCCTGAGTGGCGGGATCCGGCCGAGCTGCCGGGGGTGCAGCGCGCGCATACCGGTGCGTTCGGTCAGAAGCTCCAGGCGTTGGATGATGCGGCGCGGATGGTGATGGCGGTGATGGGCTCCATTGACGTGAACGCGTTGAGCGACCCTGAGGTGGTCGCGTTGACGCAGATGGTCGAGCGGACCGGCCGGCCGGTGGATGCGGCCCGGGTTAGCACGGCGACCGTGGTGGGTTACCGGTCCCGCAGCGGGCTGGGCACGGAGTCGTTGGCGTGGCGGTTGGGGGCGTCGCACCAGAATGATCTGCTGATCGGGCTGACCGGCACGTCGGTGCCGGAGATGAAACGACGCGTGGCCCTGGGTGAGAAGGTCGCCCCGCGGATGTTGGGCGGCATGGTCCTCGAGCCCGAGTTCCCGTTTGTGGCCGCGGCACTGAGCGCCGGGGAGATCGGTCTTGATGCGGCGGAGAACATTGTGAAGGGCCTGGCCGACTACAAAGTGCACGGCCGCTTCGACGCGGACCAGTCGCTGGTGGACGGTGGTGAAGCCGAGCTGGTGGAGTCCGCGACCGGGTCCGTGTTCGGCCGCACCCCTGGACCCGGCGACATCGCCACCGCCACCGCTGCCGATGATGCCGGCGCCGGCGCTGGTGCCGGACAAGTCTGCACCGGCCCGGTCCGGCGTTTGGGTGCGTCGGCGGGGTTCACTTTCCCGGCGGACCGGATCCGGGAGATGGCGGCGACGTGGCAGGCGGTGTTGAACCCGGACGGGGCCGCGCCCACCGCGGAGATCCTCGAGGCGAAGTCCACGTTCTCATTCGGCAAACTCAGCCAAGGCCTGCATCCGTTGCGCGGTGGGGTGACGCCGGAGCTCAAGGGCATCATGCAGAACCTGTTCGACACGTTCCTGTCCGCGCGCAGCGCTCCCGCGTTCCCGTCCGCGGAGGAGCAGCAGCGCATCGAGGCCGGCGAACTGGTGCCCGGTGAGATCCTCGACGAGCGCGACGGCGGTCAGAAACGTGCCGATATCCTCCGTGGCATCCTGGTCCAGGTCGCCCAAGACCCTCGCACCCCGACCATGGGCGGGATGCCGCCGACGGTGATGGTGCACGTGAACGCAACCGACCTCGTCAACGGGGTCGGGGTTGGCTGGATCGACGGCGTCGAGGGCCCCGTCTCGATGAAGACGATCAATCAGATGGTCGACAACGGTGGCTTTCGGCCGATCTTCTTCGGCGGCACCGGCGCCGTCCTCGCCCTGGGCGATAAGGTCCGGTGTTTCACGCCGCTGCAACGCAGGGCGATCACCGCCCGAGACGGCGGCTGCATCATCCCCGGCTGCACCTGCCCACCGCAATGGACCGAAGTGCACCACGTGAAGCCGTGGCAGCACGGCGGCCCGACCAACGTCTCGAACGGGGTACTGCTGTGCTGGCGCCACCATCACGGCATCGACAACGCCGGCGGCTGGAAAATCCGGATGGTCCTGGGCATGCCCGAAGTCAAAGCCCCCCACTGGATCGACCCCACCGGCACCTGGCGCACACCACCCCAACACCGCGCCCACGACCCCAAAACCCGACGGCCACCCCACACTGAATGACTGGGGGCACCCGGGCGGTGAGGACTGACTCTGCAGCCGACCCTGCCGCCGACCCTGCCGCCGACCCTGCCGCTGACGCTGCCGCGACTTTGCCAGAATGGTGTCGGGCACGGTCCATCTGGGCGCCGGAGCCTGGATCGAAGGAGTCAACATGTCGCAGGTAACAATGTCTGAGCCGGTCATTGCCGTTGTCGGCGCCGGGGCCGTGGGCGGCCTGCTCGCTGCGCTGCTGGACCGCGCCGGCGTCGAGGTCGTTGCCGTCGCCAGACCGCAGACCGCTCGAGCGATCGCGGCGGAGGGACTCACCATCCACAGCCCGCACTTCGGCGACGGTGTCTCGAGGATCACCGCGGTCACCGAGATACCCGACGGTGCCAACGTCATCCTCGCCACCAAGGCTTTCGCACTCCCCGCCGTGACCGGCTCGCTCGCTCAGGCGCGGCCCACTGAGGTGGTATCCCTGCTCAACGGCATCGAACACCTGGCGATCCTCCGCGACCACGCACCGGGAGCCCTCGTCGCCGGAGCCTCGGTGGCGGTCGAATCGACGAGGCTCAGCCCCACCGTGATCGAGCATCGCAGCCCGTTCCTTCGGCTCACCGTTCCGGCCACTGCCGCCGACTCCGGCATCACCGCGGCGTGGCGGAAGGCCGGACTCGACGTCACGGTGGCCGGCACCGACCAAGAGGTGCTCTGGGCCAAATTTCGCTTTCTGGCCCCGATGGCCTTGCTCACCTCGTACTGGCGGTTGCCCATCGGCGCCGCCCTCGAACGCGACGCCGCACTGACGACCGCGGTGCTGACCGACGTGGCTCGGGTCGCCAGCCTGGACGGCGTGCCCACGGACGCCGGGCAGCTGGCCACGGCCCTCGCCGCGTTGCCGGCGTCTATGCGCTCGTCGCTGCAGAACGACCTGGAGGCGGGGCAGCGAAGCGAGCTGGATGCCATCGGGGGAGCCCTCGCCCGCCGCGGTCGCAGTCTCGGTGCGGACACCGCCGCCGTGGATGGGCTGTTGGCGGACCTCACTGCGAGATGACTTTCGGAACGGCTACATCGCTGGGATGACTTCCCGGGGACGCCGGGATGATCTGGTGGCCGGAACCCGGACGCGGCTCTGGGGGAGCCCTACGCTGTAACCATGCCGGTTCCAGGGTTTCTCACGCGTGCCGCCCCGCACCGCTGGGCACTTGAACCCGCGCTCGGTCTGGCTGTGGCCCTGGTGTGGGGGATCCCGGCCCTCTGGGCGGGCCAATCGGCGGCACTGCTGGCGGTCTGGATGTTCGCGATCGCGGTGGGACTGTCCCGCTTCGCCCCTCTGCTGGGGCTGACCATCGGCGCTGTCGCCACACTGGCCGTGGTCACCGCCGGAACCGGCCACTTGACCGGGCCGGGCGCCGTACCGCTGCTGCTCACCTCCGGCTGCCTGGCGGTCTGGGGCGCCGGACTCCACGGGCGGCGCTGGGTCAGGTTCGTCGGCCTGGCCGCGGGGCTCCTCCTCGGCATGCTTGTCACAGTCTTCCTCTTACTGCCTCTGTCGATGCAGGGGGCGCAGGACCTGGACGGGACGCTCCGGTTCTTCGGCGACCTCGGATTTCGGCTCACCGGCGGCTTCCTGGCCGCCCTCGCTCTCGTAGGCGGCTGGGCGCTGGCGCTGGTCGTTCGGGGCCGGGCCGATCGCCGTGGTGCCGCAGGGCCGGTCGAGGCAGATGCCCTCACCCTGGAGACCTGGCTGATGCTGCCGCAGGGCGCACCGACGGGCACGGTGACGATGGGCGTTCCGATCCGAGGCCCCCTCAGCGCCCTGCTCGGTGACCGCACCGGCGGCCGGCTCGTCTTCCGCCCGGTCTCACGGCGCACCGTCACCGTCGACGTCGGAATCGCGGTCACCTTCTCCCTCTTCTGCCTCATCATCGATGCCGGCAATGGCATCGTGTCGTTCCTCGTATTGGTCGGCTTCACGGCCGCCCTGGCCGTGCGCCGGCTGTCACCGGGCCTGGCCCTGACGATCGCCTGGGTCAGCGCCCTCGCCCAGATGCTGGCCGGGCTGCCGGTGCTGACCGGCAACTTCGCGGTGTTGGCCGTTCTGTACGCCACGGCGGCCTACGGCGACAGGATGCTGCGCTGGGTCGGCCTGGTTTCCGTGGGGATCGGCGCCGTACTCGCCGCCGGCTACATCGCGGTTATCCAACAGGGCGCGCTCTCCATCGGCGAGGCACTCGCGCAAGGCAACGCGGCCGGCCTGGTCTGGTCCTTCGTGGCCACCCTGATCGCGAGCGTCGCGGTGCTCGGTCTCTCCTGGACCCTCGGACTACTCATGCGAACCTGGCAGACCGCCAGGGCGGGCCGGCTCAGCCAGCATCGAGCGGTGGAGGAACAGCGCGTCGCGCAGCGCAGCGTGGTCGTCGAGCAGGAACGCAACCGCATCGCCCGCGACATGCACGACGTTGTCGCCCACTCCCTGGCCGTGGTCATCGCCCAGGCCGACGGGGCCCGGTACGCGCGTGCCGCGAACCCCGAGGCCGTCGACGAGGCGTTGACTACCATCTCGACCACGGCCAGGGACGCCCTGGGCGACGTGCGCATCCTGCTCACCCGTCTGCGCCAGGACGCGGCCGACGGACCGCAACCCGTGCTCGCCGACCTCGACCGCCTGGTGGCGCAGATGCAGAGCACCGGGCTCGACATCGAGTGGACCACCACGGGCACACCCACCACCCTGGGCTCCGGCGCCCAGCTGGCCGTCTACCGCATCGTGCAGGAGGCCCTCACCAACGCCCTCCGGCACGGTGACGCTGGTCGGGCGGTATATTTGAGCCTCGCCTGGACGGACGGATGGGTTGCGGTGACGATAGACAACGCGGTGCGACCGAGCCCGGCCGCCGACGCATCCGGTGTACTCGGCCACGGACTACCCGGCATGCGCGAACGGGCGCTCCTCGCCGGCGGCTCGTTGACCGCGGAGCCCATCGGCGGCCGGTTCATCGTGGCCGCGCGCCTGCCGGCCATCACCACCAGTGCCCTGGTACGGCCCACCGTGCTGACCCCGGCCCCGCCCCGACCAACGGAGAACGCCCATGAGTGACGTCCACCCGGAGGATGCTCCGCGCATCCGGGTCGCCCTCGTCGACGACCAGGCCCTCTTCAGGGCCGGGATCCGCATGCTGGTCTCCTCCCAGGACGATCTGGAGTTCGTCGGAGAGGCCGGCAACGGCGCCGCCGGCGTCACCATGGCCGCCGCTGTCTTCCCCGACGTGATCCTGATGGACATCCGCATGCCCGTGATGGACGGCATCGACGCCACTGCGGCCATCATCGCCGCCGCCACCCTGGCCGGAACGACCCCGCCGCGGATCATTGTGCTCACCACCTTCGAACTCGACGAGAGCGCCAGCCGGGCCATCCGCGGCGGGGCGAGCGGCTTCCTGCTCAAGGACGCCGATCCGGAGTTCCTGCTCGCCGCCATCCGCACCGTGCACGCCGGCAGCGCCGTCATCGCCGCCTCCGCCACCCGCGAGCTCTTTGCCCACTTCGACGCTCCGGCCCCGGAGCAGGAGGTGCCGGTGGCGTACACCACCCTGACCAGCCGGGAACGGGACATCTTCGCCCTCGCCGCCCTCGGCCTGAGCAACGCCGAGATCGCCGCAGGTGAGTTCCTGAGCGAGGCCACCGTCAAGACTCACATCAGCCGCATCCTGGCCAAGCTCTCGCTGCGCGACAGGGTGCAGCTCGTGGTCTTCGCCTTTCAGCACCGCCTCACCCAGTAGCTCTGCTCCAACCGGTAACCGCCCAGCGGATGACCCGGCACCGCCGGCACTCATCCGTCCGGCCCCGCTGATTACACCCGGGGCCCGATGCGGCCGCTGGCACCGGATTCGTACCGTGGAAACATGGAAAATTCACCGTCAGAACTCGGCCTCGCGGCCAGAGTCACCTCCCTGCGCAAGACCTACGGCTCCGCCACCACGTCGGTGACGGCCCTCGACGACGTGTCCATCGGCATCCGTCGGGGCCAGTTCACCGCCATCATGGGCCCGAGCGGCTCGGGCAAGTCCACCCTGATGCACATCATGGCGGGGTTGGACACGGCGAGCGCGGGCCAGGCCTGGCTCGGTGACACCGAGATCAGCGCCCTGGATGACGCCGCACTGACGGTCCTCCGCCGGCGGCGGATCGGCTTCATCTTCCAGGCCTTCAACCTCGTACCCACGCTGGACGTGCGCGGCAACATTTTGCTGCCCTTCGCCCTGGACGGCCGGAAGCCGAGCACCACCGAGAACAACTGGATCGAGCAGCTCATCGACTCGCTCGGCCTGGCCGACAGGCTCACGCACCGGCCGCACGAGCTCTCCGGCGGACAGCAGCAGCGCGTCGCCATCGCCAGGGCCCTGGCCACCCGGCCTGAACTGGTGTTCGCCGACGAACCCACCGGCAACCTCGACTCACGGAGCGGTCGGGAGGTGCTGGCCCTGCTCAAGGCGGCGAGCACCGGCTACGGCCAGAGCATCGCCATGGTCACCCATGACCCCATTGCGGCCAGCTTCGCCGACCGGATCCTCTTCCTCGCCGACGGCCGCCTGGTCGAAGACCGGGAACGGTCCTCGGCCGAAGACATCTCCCGCATCATGCTCGGCATGGAGCAGCGCGCATGAGCGGCCGCGGTGCAAGCCTGCTCGTAGCCGGCCTCGCCTCGGCCTTCGGCGTGGTGCTGCTGCAGGTCACCAGCGTGCTCGCCACGGTGATCAGTGGTGACGGCGTTTCCGACATCGGGGCGGTGCGCTCGGCACTGTCAATCGTGGCGGTCCTGTTCATCACCATCGCCGTGTACGTCAGTTCGATCGTCACCACGAACACCGTCGCGACGATCATCGCCGGCCGCACCCGCACCATCGCCCTGATGCGCCTGATCGGCTCCAGCGCACGTGATCAGCGCCGCGCGGTGGCCAAGGAAGGCCTTCTCGTCGGTGCCGTCGGCGCCGTCCTCGGCGCGGTCGTGGGATCGGTGCTTCTCAGCATCGGACTGTGGATAGCCGTGGCCGCCGGCACGCTCCCTGACCTGCGGTACAGCCTGATCGAACCGCTCCTGGCGCTTCCCGTCCTCGTTGTGGTGCTCTCCACCTGGTGCGCGGCCTGGGTGGGCTCGCGCCGGGTGCTCTCGGTCAGTCCGATGCAGGCCGTCGGCGCCGCCCAGGAACGCTCGCTCGAGGAAACGGTCCGACGTCCGGCCCGCAACATCGTCGCCGTGCTGCTGATCGTGGCCGGGGTCCTGTTCCTCGCCGGCGGTGTCGTCGTGGGCCAGATCAGCGAGTACGGAGTCCTGCTGGGCCTGGTAGGCGGGCTGCTGTCCTTCAGCGGGCTCGTGCTGGGCTCGCACCTGATCATGCCGCCCGTCCTTGGCCTCGTGGGTCGTCTGCTGGGTTCGAACGCACCGTCCAGGCTCGCGGCCGCCAACGCGCAGCAGCATCCGGAGCGGAGCTCCAGGGCCACCATCGGCCTGGTCATCGGCGTGACGCTGATCACTATGTTCGCCGTCGCCGGGGCCACCTTCGAGAAGATGATGGCGCTGGCCATGGAGGACCCGTCGGTGCGCGCAGCGATCAGTGAGATGGTCGGCATCAGCCTGGCGGTGATCTCAGTGCTGGTGGGCTTCAGTGCCCTCATCGCGGCGGTGGGCATGGTGAACAACCTGGCCCTGAGCGTGCTCCAGCGGTCCAGGGAGATCGGGTTGCTGCGGGCGCTCGGCTTCACCGGCGGACAGGTGCGCAGGATGATCCTGGCCGAGAGCCTGCAGATGACCGTGGCCGCGGTCGCCCTCGGGCTGGCCCTCGGCGTCGTCTACGGCTGGGCTGCCGCGCAGTCGCTGTTCGGCACGGTGGCCAACATCGGTTTCGTCACACCGGCGGTGCCCTGGTTGCTCGTGGTGCTCAGCGTGACCGGGACCGCCGTCCTGGCAGTCGCTGCGACCATCGTGCCCGCCCGGCGCGCGGTGTCCGTCGCCCCGGTGACCGCCCTGGCCGCCGGCTGAGCGGATGCTGAGGAAATCTTCGGCAATCGGTGTTACCCTCTTTGTGTGCTGTTCGGTCTGCTCCTCCTTAGCTGCCGCGACGAGTCCTAATCTGAGGCCTCACTCGTCGCGGAGTTTGTCGTCGGCTGACCACCACTCGCGAGGAGAGATTAGACCATGAAGAACAATCAGGCCGCATCGACTATGCCGGTACACAAGTACCGCCCGTATCAGGACCAGTTCAACGTCGACCTGCCGGACCGCACCTGGCCGGCCAACCGCATCACCGTCGCACCGCGCTGGTGCGCCGTCGACCTGCGAGACGGCAACCAGGCTCTCATCGACCCGATGAGCCCCGAACGCAAGCGCATCATGTTCGACCTGCTGGTGCGGATGGGCTACAAGGAGATCGAGGTCGGCTTCCCGTCGGCCAGCCAGACCGACTTCGACTTCGTCCGCAGTCTCATCGACGACGGCGCGATCCCCGACGACGTGACCATCCAGGTGCTCACCCAGGCTCGTGAGCACCTGATCCGTCGCACCTACGAGTCCATCGTCGGCGCCAAACAGGCCATCGTGCACCTGTACAACTCCACCAGTGTGCTGCAGCGCGAAGTCGTGTTCCGGGAGGACAAGCAGGGCATCATCGACCTGGCCCTGTTCGGCGCCCGCACCTGCCGGGCCCTCGAGGCCACGGTTCCCGACACCGCCGTGTACTACGAGTACTCGCCGGAGAGCTTCACGGGCACCGAGCTGGAGTTCGCCGTGGACATCTCCAACCAGGTGATCGAGATCTTCGAGCCCACCCCGGAGCGCAAGGTCATCATCAACCTGCCGGCCACCGTCGAGATGGCCACGCCCAACGTCTACGCCGACTCCATCGAGTGGATGAGCCGGCACCTGGCCCACCGCGAGAACGTCATCCTGTCGCTGCACCCGCACAACGACCGCGGCACCGCGATCGCGGCTGCGGAGCTGGGCTACCTCGCCGGCGCCGACCGTATCGAGGGCTGCCTGTTCGGCAACGGCGAACGCACCGGCAACGTCGACCTCGTCGCCCTGGGCATCAACCTGTTCACCCAGGGCATCGACCCGCAGATCGACTTCGGCAACATCGACGAGGTCAAGCGCACAGCGGAGTACTGCAACCAGCTGCCCGTTCCCGAACGCAGCCCCTGGGCGGGCGACCTGGTCTTCACCGCCTTCAGCGGCTCCCACCAGGACGCCATCAAGAAGGGCTTCGAGGCCATGGCCGCCGAAGCCGCCGAGACCGGGGCCAGCGTCGACGACCTGGTCTGGGCCGTACCGTACCTGCCGATCGACCCCAAGGACCTCGGCCGCAGCTACGAAGCGGTCATCAGGGTCAACTCGCAGTCCGGCAAGGGCGGCGTCGCCTACCTGCTCAAGACGGACCACCACCTCGACCTGCCGCGGAAGCTGCAGATCGAGTTCTCCGGCGTCGTGCAGGCCAAGACCGACACCGACGGCGGCGAGGTCACCAGTGATCAGATCTGGGACATTTTCAACGACGAGTACCTGCCCGCCAACCACACCAATCCGGATGCGAAGTGGGGCCGGTTCGAGTTGTTCTCCACCCGCACCTCCAGCGACCTGGCCGGCGCGGTAGACCTCACCGTCGACCTGCGCGATTCGGACGCCGTCGCCCCGGCCACGGCGACAGGCAACGGCCCGATCGCCGCGTTCCTGGGCATCATGGCGGACCGTGGCGTCACGATCACCCTGTACGACTACGTTGAGCACGCCATGGCCGCCGGCGGAGACGCCTCGGCCGCGGCGTACGTCGAGCTCGACGTGAACGGCAAGCGGTTCTGGGGCGTCGGCATCGACCCCGACATCTCGACGGCATCACTGAAGGCCGTCGTGTCGGCGGTCAACCGCGGCATCCGGGCCGAAGCGGGCGATCGGGAATTGGCGACCGTCTGACCTGCACGCGGATGGCCCCGGCTGCGACTCTCGTCGCGGCCGGGGCCATCCTGCGTACTGCGCCGTCCTGTGTCCGGCTCAGACCCGCATGGCCCGTCGGGCCTGGCTGGGTGTGAGCGGCTGAGGAACCGGCACTGGTTCGCCGTCCGGCTTGCCCAGCACCGCCGTGCAGTCATCGATCGCCTGCGCCAACAGTGCGTAGAGACGCTCATCGGTGTCGGGAATGCATGCCTCGGCGATGCCCTGCACCGTGATGCGGATGATCGACTCCGCGGTGCGGTCGGTGAACCGGGTACGAGACCACGACCCGACCGAACCCATGAACTCGCGCGCCCAGCGTTCGGTTTGCGGTGCCTTGTCGAATGCCGCACGTACCTGCTCTGACACATCGATCGGGGTGCCCTCCGACGACCGCGCCAGGTGACGCTGACAGTTGAGGATGCCCACGGCCAGGGCCCGCTGGTGATCGGCGCTGACCACCGGCAGACCGGCCGTCGCGGCCCGCAGGGCCACGACAAGACGGACCCGCTGGTCGTCGCCGCGCAGACCGATCACGGACGGGATCAGCATCATCAGGCGGGATCTGGCGTCATCGGAGGTGCAGTCGTTGACCATGCGTGCCAGCGAGGCCAGGACCGGATGTGTGCACGCTGGATGGTCGCTCCACGCCTCACCGGACAGGTGCGACGCGAATTCCATGAAGCACGCTCCGCTGCGTGGGGACTTGTGTTTGCCCCGGGAAAGGACAGGCAACAGCTCGGGCGCAGTGCCCTCGTATCGTTTCATGGAGTACCTCCCTGCGACGTGGTTGTGCCTCAATACTGACCCCAGATTGGGGGAAAGGCGAGGCCAAAACCGGTCCGGATGACAAATGCTCAGAAAACGCTCCGGAACGCGTCAGCGGTCAGCGGTGACGGTGGGCTCGGGGTGCGCCTGGGTGCGGCGCCGTGGCCAGAACCGCAACGGCTGGATCGAACCCCGCCGGCGCCAGTGCGGCCAACTGCCGATGGCCCGTTGCTGCGGCAGGGTCCAGCCGAATCGGGCTGCGAGGACCCGGATGACCGTGGTCGTGACCACGCAGATCATTGCCGCCGCGGTGATCGGCACCTCGAGCACCACAAGAGTGACCAGGAGCCCGCAGCCCACCAGAGCGGCGACGGCGTACAGCGAGCCGACGTGCATCACGGCGATGGGCACGTTCAGCATCATGTCTCGCAGCACGGACCCGCCCACAGCGGAGACCACCCCGACGAACAGGGCGGGAATCTCCGGCAGGCCGGCGGCGAGCGCCTTGGTGGTGCCGATCACGCCGAACAGGCCGATGGTCACGGCGTCCAGGGTGATGATCAGCGGGCCGAGCCGGT
This sequence comes from Cryobacterium sp. TMT4-31, assembly GCF_004403385.1. Taxonomy (NCBI): domain Bacteria; kingdom Bacillati; phylum Actinomycetota; class Actinomycetes; order Micrococcales; family Microbacteriaceae; genus Cryobacterium; species Cryobacterium sp. TMT4-31. Next base: position 53,712 of record NZ_SOGI01000068.1, on the reverse strand, counting down.
TGAACAGGCTCTGCAACAGCATGCCCAGCAGCGCGAACACCGCCGCGACGGGCAGGTACCAGTTGCTCAGCAGCGCGGCCGGCACCCCGCCGAGCAGGATGTCGCGCAGCAGGCCGCCGCCCAGGCCCACCGTGATGCCGATGATCGAGATGCCCAGCAGATCCATCCGGCGGTCGGTGAACCGGCCCGCGAACATCGCCCCTGGATCGCGCCGATGGCGACGGCGACGAGGTCGATCCAGAGCGGAATGGCGAAGAGGGGAGTGGGCACCGTCAATATCTACCACGGCCCGCATGACCTCCGGCGCGGGCGTCGGCATCCGTCCGCCGGAGTGGGAGAATTGACCGTGCCCGTTTACCGTGATGAAGCCGTCGTGCTGCGTACCCACAAGCTGGGCGAAGCCGACCGCATCATCACCCTGCTCACCCGCCAGCACGGCAAGGTGCGTGCTGTTGCCAAGGGCGTGCGCCGTACGGCGTCGAAATTCGGTGCCAGGCTCGAGCCGTTCATGGTCGTCGACGTGCAGCTCTATATCGGTCGCAGCCTCGACATTGTCAACCAGGCCGAATCGATCGGCTCGTACGGGGCCGTCATCACCGCCGATTACGGCAGCTACACCGCCGCGAGCGCCATGGTCGAAACCGCGGACAAGCTCACCGAATCCGAGGGATCGCTGCAGCAATACCTGCTTCTGGTGGGGGCGCTGCGGTCTCTGTCCAGGCACGAGCACGGCTCCGGCGCCACCCTCAACTCCTACCTGCTCCGGTCACTGTCCATGGCCGGCTGGGCGCCCAGCTTCCACGACTGCGCCCGCTGCGGCGCGCCGGGCCCGCATTCGGCTTTCGTGGCGCAGGTCGGCGGCATCGTCTGCGACAACTGCGCCGCCCCGGGTTCGCCCCGCCTCGACCCCGACACCATCGCCCTGCTCAGCGCACTGCTCACCGGAGACTGGGCCTTCACAGCCGATGCCTCTGACACCACCCACGCCCAGGCCACCGGGGTCGTCGCCGCATACACGCAGTGGCACCTCGGCCGCGGCCTCCGATCACTGGAGCACGTGCGCCCATGACGCCGAATCCCTTCCGTTCCTCCTCGAGCACCCCCTTCACCCACAAGGACGCGGTGCCGTTCAAGCCCGTCGACTGGACCGGGCTCTACCCGCCGGCGCTGCCCGCCAAGGCCGTGCCGGAACACGTGGCCGTGGTGATGGACGGCAACGGCCGTTGGGCCAACGCCAGGGGCCTGTCCAGGGTCGAGGGCCACAAGGCCGGTGAAGCATCACTGCTCGACGTGGTCGCCGGAGCCATCCAGATCGGCGTCAAGCACCTCAGCGTGTACGCGTTCTCCACCGAGAACTGGAAGCGCTCACCCGACGAGGTGCGCTTTCTGATGGGCTTCAACCGGGATGTCCTGCACCGCCGTCGCGACCAGCTCAACGACTGGGGCGTGCGGGTGCGCTGGGCCGGCCGGAAGCCCAAGCTGTGGGCCTCGGTGATCAACGAGCTGCAGTTCGCCGAGAAGCTCACCGCCGGCAACGACGTGCTGACCCTGACCATGTGCGTCAACTACGGCGGCCGCACCGAGATCGCGGATGCCGTGCGGGCCCTGGCCGAGGACGTCGCCGCGGGCCGGCTGAAGCCGTCCGGCATCACCGAGAAGTCCATCCAGCGGCACCTGTACACCGCCGACCTGCCCGACGTCGACCTGTTCGTACGCAGCTCCGGCGAGCAGCGCACCAGCAACTTCCTGCTCTGGCAGACCGCATACGCCGAGATGGTGTTCCTGGACACCCTCTGGCCCGACTTCACCCGCGTCGACCTCTGGCACGCCATCGAGCTGTACGCCGCCCGCAACCGCCGCTACGGCGGCGCCGTGGACACGCCCACCGCCTGACCGTTCCGGGTACGCGGGAATAACTGGAGGGTCTGCTCGAGTTAGCCTCCACGTGAGCGAAACCATCAAAGTAGACATCTGGTCCGACGTGCAGTGCCCCTGGTGCTATATCGGCAAGCGCAAGTTCGAGGCCGGCGTGGCCGCATTCGGCGACGACGTCGAGGTGGAGTACCACTCCTTCGAACTCGCCCCGGACACCCCCGTCGATTTCGCGGGCAGCCCGATCGATTACCTCAGCGAGCGCAAGGGCATCCCGGTGCCGCAGGTGCTCGAGATGCTGGAGCGGGTCACCGGCATCGCCGAGAGTGTCGGCCTGCACTACGACTACGACTCGGTGCACCAGACCAACACCATCAAGGCGCACGAGCTGCTGCACTACGCCAAGGCGCACGGTCTGCAGCTGGAGATGAAGGAGAGCCTGCTCAAGGCGTACTTCGTCGACGGCGGCCACGTCGGCCGCATCGAGGATCTCGCCGACCTCGCCGCCACGGTCGGCCTGGACCGCGCCGACGTGGTGCGCTCCCTCACCGAGAACGAGTACCTGGCCGCGGTCAAGGCCGATGTCGCCCAGGCCACCGAGTACGGCATCCAAGGGGTGCCCTTCTTCGTGATCGACGGCAAATACGGCATCTCCGGCGCACAGGACCCTGATACCTTTGCGCAAGCCCTCCGCCAGGTCCGCAGCGAGCGGACCGACACCGACACCCGCGCAACCGAGGAGACCCACGCATGAGCGAGACCACCACCGCGACCGACACTGCGACCACCCCGGTGCTGCGTCCGATCATCCAGCTGCTCGACCAGCCCGACGCCGGCGGATGCTGCGGCGGCGGGTCCTGCGGCATTTAGCCGTCCGACGTTTCAGCCCGGCCGTCCGACGGTTTTCCACCGTCGAACGAACGTGGCGTCCATGCCCGGCCAGGTCTGGGAGAATTGGATGAGATGAACACTCCCACTTCCACGATCAGCCCGGTGTCCCCGCTACGAATCGGCGACATCGAACTCGATGTGCCCGTGGTGCTGGCACCCATGGCCGGCATCACCAACACGGCGTTCCGCCGGCTCTGCCGCGAATACGGCGCCGGACTCTACGTGAGCGAGATGATCACCTCACGGGCGCTCGTTGAACGCACCCCGGAATCCATGCGGCTGATCACGCACCACGAGAGCGAGAAGACCCGCTCCATCCAGCTCTACGGTGTCGACCCGAAGACGGTCTCGGAGGCCGTCACCATGCTCGTCGCCGAGGACCGCGCCGACCACATCGACCTGAATTTCGGCTGCCCGGTGCCCAAGGTCACCCGCAAGGGCGGGGGAGCGGCGCTGCCGTGGAAGATCACCCTGTTCCGGGAGATCGTCGAGGCCGCCGTGACGGCCGCGGGGACGATCCCGCTGACCGTGAAAATGCGCAAGGGCATCGACTCCGACCACCTCACCTACCTCGAGGCCGGTCGCGTCGCCGAGGGCGCCGGCGTCGCCGCGATCGCGCTGCACGCCCGCACCGCCGCGGATTACTACTCCGGCCACGCCGACTGGGCCGCCATCAAGACCCTCAAGGACACCATCACCAGCGTGCCCGTGCTCGGCAACGGTGACATCTGGTCCGCCGCCGACGCTCTACGCATGATCGAGGAGACCGGGTGCGACGGCGTCGTCGTCGGCCGTGGCTGCCTGGGACGTCCGTGGTTGTTCGGCGACCTCGCGGCGGCCTTCCGCGGTGAAGTGCTCAAGGCCGAACCCTCCCTCGGCCAGGTCGCGGATGCGTTCCGCCGGCACGCCGAACTGCTCACCGAGTTCTTCGACAGCGAAGAACGGGCCTGCCGCGATGTGCGCAAGCACGTGGCCTGGTACTTCAAGGGCTACCCCGTCGGCGGTGACCTGCGCGCCAGCCTGGCCTCCGTCGTGTCGCTCGAGCAGCTGGACGAGCTCCTGGCGACCATGGACCCCGACCAGCCGTATCCCGGCATCGGGGCCGAGGGCCAGCGCGGCCGGGCCGGCAGCCCCAAGAAGACCTCCCTGCCCGAACGCTGGCTCGAGTCTCGCGACATCGTCGGCGCAGAGCGCAGCAATCTCACGGAGGGCGAGGGGGACACCAGCGGTGGTTAATCAGACCGGATACAGCGTTCACGACGAGGCCAGGTTCCGACCTGAAGAGCACGATTCCAGCCGCAGCGACTTCGCCCGCGACAGGGCCAGGCTGCTGCATTCCAGCGCCCTGCGCCGCCTGGCCGCGAAGACCCAGGTGCTCAGCCCTGCCGCCGGTCTGGACTTCGCCCGCAACCGCCTCACCCACTCGCTCGAGGTCGCGCAGATCGGCCGGGAGCTCGCCCTGCGCCTGGCCCTGGACCCCGACATCGTCGATACGGCGTGCCTGGCGCACGACATCGGGCATCCGCCGTTCGGTCACAACGGCGAGAAGGCCCTCAACACCTGGGCCGCCGACATCGGCGGCTTCGAGGGCAACGCGCAAACCCTGCGCCTGCTCAGCCGGCTCGAACCCAAGGTTTTCGGAGACAACGGCGCGAGCTTCGGACTCAACCTCACCCGCGCCAGCCTCGACGCCAGTTGCAAGTACCCGTGGGCAGCCGACTCCTCGGTCGCCGACCCGAGCGGACGCGCCAAATTCGGTTTCTACGAGGACGACCGCGCGGCCTTCGAATGGCTGCGCGACGGCGCACCGGAACGCCAGCTCTGCGTCGAGGCGGAGGTGATGGACCTCTCCGACGACATCGCCTACTCGGTGCACGACTTCGAGGACGCCGTGGTCAGCGGCTACCTCGACGTGGAACTGCTCAGCAGCCGCAGCGATCACGCCGCCCTGGTCACCTCGATGTACGAGTGGACCGGCGGGCAGTTCAGCCACGACGAACTCATCGCCGCCTTCGACAGGCTCGACGCCCTCGACGTGTGGCTGCACGGTTGGAACGCAGGCCGCCGGGACCAGGGCCGTCTGAAGAACCTGACCAGCCAGCTCATCGGCCGGTTCAGCGGCGCGGCCGTCTCGGCCACCAGAGCCGCCTACCCCGACCGACACCTCATCAGGTTCGCCGCCCACGTCGTGGTCCCGCGGGAGGTCCAGGCCGAGATCGGCGTGCTCAAGGGCATCGTCGCCGCGTTCGTCATGTCCACCCACGTGCGCCAGCCGATCTACATCGAGCAACGCGAAACACTCACCTACCTGGCGGACACGCTGTTGGCGACGGGCGACGAGCACCTGGACCCCGGCTTCCGGGAGGACTGGGTAGCTGCCGCGGACGACGCGGCCCGCAAACGCGTGATCGTCGACCAGGTGGCCAGCCTGACCGATCAGAGCGCGATCGCCCTGCAGCGCCGGTTGCACCTGACCCGTGAACCCGCCGGGATCACGCTTCGGACCGGTGCCGCATGGCAGGACTGATCCGGCAGGGCGACGTCGAAGAGGTCAAGTCCCGCACCAACATCGCCGACATCATCAGCGACTATGTCAGCCTCAAATCTGCCGGGGTCGGTTCGATGAAGGGCCTGTGCCCGTTCCACGACGAGCGCAGCCCCAGTTTCCACGTGCGTCCGCAGGTCGGGTTCTACCACTGCTTCGGCTGTGGAGAGAGCGGCGACGTCTACTCCTTCCTGCAGAAGATGGACCATGTCAGTTTCAGCGAGGCTGTGGAACGGTTGGCCGGCCGGGCCGGCATCGAACTGCACTACGAGGGTGGCGGCGCCGAGGCCCCTGACCACACCAACCGGGCGCGGCTGTACGCGGCCAACCAGGCCGCCGCCGAGTTCTTCATCGACAAGCTCGGCAGCCCGGGGGCCCAGGTGGGCCGCACCTTCCTCGGCGACCGTGGCTTTGATGCTCAGGCCGCCGAACGGTTCGGCGTCGGCTTCGCGCCGAAAAGCTGGGACGAGCTGACCAAACACCTGCGCGGCCGTGGTTTCAGCACCGAGGAACTCACCCTCTCCGGCCTGGTGTCAGCCGGGGACCGGGGGATCTACGACAGGTTCCGCGGCCGCCTGGTCTGGCCGATCCGTGACATCACCGGGCAGACCATCGGCTTCGGCGCCCGCAAGCTGCTCGAGGACGACAAAGGCCCCAAATACCTCAACACACCCGAAACCCCGATTTACCACAAGGCCCAGGTGCTGTACGGCCTGGACCTGGCCAAGCGTGACATCTCCCGCAACCACCAGGTGGTGGTCGTCGAGGGCTACACCGACGTCATGGCCTGCCACCTGGCCGGCGTGACCACGGCCGTGGCCACCTGCGGAACCTCGTTCGGTGTGGACCACATCAAGGTGCTGCGCCGGGTACTCGGCGACGACAGCGGTGTCGGGGAGGTCGTCTTCACTTTCGACCCCGATGCCGCGGGGCAGAAAGCCGCCGTGCGGGCCTTCGCCGAGGAGCAACGGTTCAGCGCCCAGACCTTCGTGGCCGTCGCCCCGGAAGGGCTCGACCCGTGCGACCTGCGGCTGCACCGCGGAGACGACGCCGTGCGTCGACTGGTCGACTCCAAAAAGCCGATGTTCGAGTTCATGATCCGCCAGCTTCTGGCCCAGTACAACCTCGACACCGTCGAAGGCCGGGTCTCCGCCCTGCGCGCGGCCGCCCCGGTGGTCAGCGACATCCGGGACCCGTCATTGCGACCGGGCTACACCCACGAACTCTCCCGCATGCTGGGAATGGACCTCGGTGAGGTGTCCCGCGCCGTCAGCTCGGCCCAGGCGCGGTCCCGCACCGCGCCCCTCGAGGCACCTCGCCGGGCGGGAGAACCGGCACCGGCCCCGCGCGAGCGCCCCTTCGCCCTCGCCGACCTGCCCCAGGACCCGGTCACCCGGATCGAGCGCGACGCGCTGATGGCGATGCTGCAGCATCCGACTCTCGTCGGGCTCGACCTCGTGCAGCGGGCGGTGTCGACCGGCATGACCAACAGCACCCTCGCCGTCGTCCGGGACGCCGTGGCCGCCGCCCTGCCGCACGCCGCGGCTCCGGACTGGCTGGAACGGGTCGTCGCAGAGACCCCGGCTCCGCTGGCGAACCTGGTCACCGAACTGGCGATGGCCCCGCTGCCTGAGCGCACCGAGCGCGAGGTCACCCGCTATGTGCGAGACATCACCATCGTGCTGATCGAGAAGGACCTGCTGCGGCAGAAGGCCGAACTGCTCGGCCGCCTGCAACGGGCCGATGCGACCAACCGTGAGGTCTACGTCGCGATTCAGCGCGAGCTCGTGCGGGTCGAAGCCGAACGGCGCAACCTCCGGGTCGAGTAGCCGGCTTATATTGCGGGTCTATTAAGATGCATTGCAGAATGGCCGTCTGACGCGCAGAGTGTGCTAATTCTTGGTTTACAGCAACGCATATCTGCGTCTGAGCGCAGATATTCGGTTTCACCAAGACACCCACACCTTGAGGAAGAGGCATTCGACTATGGCTTTTGAACCCACCAGGCGCGGCCGCGCCGTCGGCGTCACCGCCGGTCTCGCCGCCGCAGCACTCGTGCTCGCCGGCTGTGCAGGCTCCACCGCCGAGGAGGCGGGCGCCGCTCCGCTGACCATCGGCACCACCGACAAGGTCACCACCCTTGACCCGGCCGGCTCGTACGACAACGGCTCGTTCGCCGTGCAGAACCAGGTCTTCCCGTTCCTCATGAACACGCCGTACGGCAGCCCCGACGTCGAACCCGACATCGCGGTCTCCGCCGAGTTCACCGCGCCGACGCAGTACACGGTCACCCTCAAGCCCGACCTGGTCTGGGCCAACGGCAACAAGCTGACCTCGTCTGACGTCAAGTTCACCTTCGACCGTCAGTTGGCGATCGCCGCCGACAACGGCCCCTCCTCGCTGCTGTACAACCTGGAAAGCGTCGACACCCCGGACGACACCACCGTCGTGTTCAACCTGCTCGCCCCCGACGACCAGATCTTCCCCCAGATCCTGTCCAGCCCGGCCGGCCCGATCGTGGACGAAGAGTCATTCTCGGCCACCGAGCTCACCAGCGACGACGACATCGTCAAGGCCAATGCGTTCGCCGGACAGTACGTCATCACCAGCTACGACTTCAACAACCTCATCGGCTACAAGGCCAACCCCGACTATGAGGGTCTCCTGGGTGCGGCGAAGACCGACGTCGTGAACGTCAAGTACTTCGCCGACTCGTCCAACCTCAAGCTCGAGGTCCAGGAGGGCGGCATCGATGTGGCGTTCCGCAGCCTGTCCGCGACAGACATCGAAGACCTTCGCGGCAACGACAACGTCGAGGTCGTCGACGGACCCGGCGGCGAGATCCGCTACATCACCTTCAACTTCGACACCCAGCCGTTCGGCGCCACCACAGCCGACGCCGACGCGGCCAAGTCCCTCGCCGTTCGCCAGGCGGTTGCCGACCTCGTCGACCGTGAAGAGATCGCCGACCAGGTGTACAAGGGCACCTACACCCCGTTGTACTCCTACGTCCCGGCCGGCCTGACCGGTGCGACCGAGTCCCTCAAGGGCCTCTACGGCGACGGCAACGGCGCTCCGGATGCCGACAAGGCCAAGGCGACCCTCACGGCCGCCGGCGTCACCGAGCCCGTCGAGCTCAACCTGCAGTACAGCAACGACCACTACGGCCCCTCGTCCGGTGACGAATACGCGCTGATCAAGGACCAGCTGGAGTCCAGCGGCCTGTTCACGGTGAACCTGCAGACCACCGAGTGGGTGCAGTACTCCAAGGACCGTTCCAGCGACGTGTACCCCGCGTACCAGCTCGGTTGGTTCCCGGACTACTCCGACGCTGACAACTACCTGACGCCGTTCTTCCTCACGGAGAACTTCCTGAAGAACCACTACGTCGACCAGGAGGTCAACGACCTGATCTTGCAGCAGGCCGTGACGGTCGACCCCGCCGCGCGCACCGCGCTCCTCGAACAGATCCAGGACAAGGTCGCGGCCCAGCTGTCGACGGTGCCGCTGCTCCAGGGTGCGCAGGTCGCCGTGACCGGGACGACGGTCACGGGAGCCAGCGACACGCTCGACGCGTCGTTCAAGTTCCGTTACGCAGCCCTGGCCAAGGGCTAGGCTCGCAGGTTTCACCTAGCTAGACGACGGGGGCGTTCAGGCGACTACGCGCCGAACGCCCCCGTCTTTCGTTTGCATAAGTGAGGTAGGAATGACGACTGTAGCGACAACGCCAGCGGCCCCGGCGGCCGGGCGACAGCCCACCACGACGGCACCGAAGAAAAAGGGTTCCGGCGGCGGAATCATCCGCTACATCGTGATCCGCTTCCTGCTGATCTTCCCGACCATCTTCATCCTGGTGTCCATGGTGTTCTGGCTGATGCGCACCACGGGTGACCCGATCACCGCGGCTCTCGGTGGCCGGCTGAGCGCCGACCAGCTCGCCGAGCGGGTCGCCGCGGCCGGCTACGACAGGCCCATCCTGGTGCAGTACGTCGAATACCTCGGCCAGATTTTCACGGGCAACTTCGGCACCACGATCAGCACCAACCGGCCGGTCTCGGAGGTGCTCCTCACCTACGGCGCCGCCACAGCCGAGCTGGCGTTCTACGCCCTGCTGGTGGCCTTCATCGTCGGGATCCCGCTGGGCATGGTCGCCGCGTACTGGCGGGACAAGTCGCCGGATGCGTCCTTGCGAATCTTCGCAATCCTCTGCTACGCCACCCCGGTGTTCTTCTCCGGCCTGCTCTTCAAGCTCATTTTCGCCGTCTGGCTGAAGGTCCTGCCTGTCGCCGGCCGGGCCTCGACGAGCTCGGAGCTGCAGATGCAGCTGCTGCCGGGCAAAACCGGTCTGTACACCATCGACGCCATCCAGACCGGCAACCCGGCGATCCTGGTCGACGTCCTGACCCACGCGGTGCTGCCCGCCCTGGCCCTCGGTCTGCTGACCGCCGGGGTCTTCCTGCGCCTGGTCCGCACCAACGTGATCGGCACCCTGGGCACCGATTACGTGGACGCCGCCCGGTCCCGCGGGGTCAGCGAATTCAGGCTCGTGCGGAAGCACGCGTACCGGCCAGCACTGATTCCGATCATCACGGTGATCGGCCTCCAGATCGCCCTGCTCCTCGGCGGCGCCGTGCTGACCGAGACCACCTTCGAGTGGAAGGGGCTGGGTTTCATGCTTTCCGAATTCCTCCAGGCCAGAGACTTCGTCGCCGTCCAGGGCATCGTCGCCCTGCTCGCCGTCATCGTCGCCCTGTCCAACTTCATCGTGGACATCATCGCCGCGCTGATCGACCCGAGAGTGCGGTACTGATCATGACCCGGATCGATTCCCCGCCGCGCCGGCCCAGCCGCCTGGCCCGCCTGCCCATCATCCACCAGCTCCACCAGAGCGTCGGCCTGCAACGCGGGATGCTCGTGGCCGGCCTGGTCATCACGGCACTGTTCGTGCTCACCGCCATCCTGGCGCCACTCGTCGCGCCGTACGGCTACAGCCAGCTGCGCGGTCCGGACGGGGTCTTCGGCGCCCAGCAGCCGCCAGGTGGCGCACACCTGTTCGGCACCACCGTCGGCGGTTACGACGTGTTGTCCAGGGTGCTCTGGGGTGCCCAGACGGCCCTGTTCGTGATTGTGGTCGCCGTCCTGCTGTCGATCTTCGCCGGCGTGTTCCTGGGCCTGGTGTCCGGGTACTTCGGCGGCTGGCTCGACCGCGTGCTCGTCGTCGTCTGTGACGCCGTGTACGCCTTCCCATCGCTGCTGCTGGCCATCGTGATGTCCATCGTCATCTCCGGCGGCAAATCCGACCTCGTCGGCGGGGTCATGGCGGCAGCCATCTCGATCACCGTGGTGTTCATCCCGCAGTACTTCAGGGTGATCCGGGCCGAGACAGTGAGGATCAAATCCGAGGCCTACGTCGAATCCGCCCGGGTGCTGGGCTCCGGCAACATCCGGATCATGGTGCGGCACGTGTTGCGCAACGCCACCCGAACGCTGCCACTGATCTTCACTCTCAACTCCTCCGAGGCGATCCTCACCCTCGCCGGACTCGGCTTCCTCGGTTTCGGCATCGAACCGACCGCCGCATCCGAATGGGGCTACGACCTCAACAAGGCGATCTCCGACGTGTCCAGCGGCATCTGGTGGACCTCGTTGTTTCCCGGCCTCGCGATCGTGTTGGTGGTGATGGGCATCACCCTGGTCGGCGAGAGTCTCAACGACCTGGCCGACCCACGACTGCGCGGCCGCCGCGCGGTCGGCGCCAACGCCGGCCTGGTCGCCGAGACCTCCGTGGTCCCCGGCGGCACCCTGACCGCCGGCCCCGGCGGGCTCGGCGGGCTCGAAAGCGGCCCCCTCCACACCAACGACGGCGAGGCCACCTCATGAGCGATAACCGCACCGACCAGCAGACCGTCCTCAGGATCGCCGACCTCGGCGTGTCCTTCTCCACCGATGCCGGTGCCGTTCGCGCCGTCGACGGGGTCACCCTCAGCGTGCGTCGCGGCGAGGTCCTCGCCATCGTCGGCGAGAGCGGCAGCGGCAAGACCGTCACCGCCAAGACCATCCTCGGGCTGCTGCCGGAGACCGCGGTCTCCGAGGGCGCCGTGATCCTCACCAGCAGGGATGGGGCGAGTGAGAACAACGTCATCGCGCTCAGCCGCCAGCGCCTGCGCCAGGTGCGTGGCACCGACGTCTCCATGGTGTTCCAGGAGCCGTCCACGGCGCTGAACCCGGTATACACCGTCGGCTGGCAGATCATGGAGGGCATCAGGGCGCACGGCACCGTCAGCCGCGCCGACGCCAGGAAGAAGGCCATCGAGATCCTCGGCAGGGTCGGCATCCCCGACCCCGAGGTGCGGGTCAACTACTACCCGCATCAGTTCTCCGGCGGTCAGAAGCAGCGGGTGGTGATCGCCATGGCCCTGGTCCTCGAACCGGGCCTGATCGTCGCCGACGAACCCACGACCGCGCTCGACGTGACCGTGCAGGCCGAGATCCTCGACCTGCTCCGACGCTGCCGCGACGAGTTCGGGACCGCGATCGTGCTGATCACCCACAACATGGGTGTCGTGGCCGACCTCGCCGACAGGGTCGCGGTGATGTACCAGGGCAAGGTCGTCGAGGAAGCCGACGCTCAGACCCTCTTCAGCTCACCCCAGGATCCGTACACGCAGAAGCTCCTCGCAGCGGTGCCGTATGTGGGCCAGGGGGTCGTGCGGGCGGCGGAGCGGGCCGAGGCCCGTTCCCCGGAATGGGCCGCACAAACCCCCGTCGTCGTCGCGGACAACCTGCGCATCCAATACCCCGGCAGGCTCGGCCGGCCGGGCTTTGTGGCCGTGGACGGAGTGAGCTTCTCGATCCGCCCGGGCGAGGTGCTCGGCCTGGTGGGGGAGAGCGGGTCGGGTAAGACCACCATCGGCCGGGCCATCGCCGGCCTCACCAGGGTCACCGACGGGTCCCTCACCGTTCTCGGACACGAGATGAACGGATTCAAGGAGCGCCGGTTCAAGCACCTTCGCAGCGATATCGGCTTCGTGTTCCAGGACCCGGCCTCCAGCTTCAACCCGCTGCTCACCATTGCGGACTGCGTCGCCGAACCCCTCGTGGTACACGGCAGGGCCGCCAACCCCCGGTCCGCGCGAGCACGGGTCGACGAACTGCTCGAGGCCGTCCAGCTGCCGCGTGCCTTCGGTGACCGCTTCCCGCACGAGCTCAGCGGGGGTCAGCGCCAGCGGGCCAGCCTGGCCAGGGCCCTGGCGCTCGAACCTGCCCTGCTGATCGCGGACGAACCGACCTCAGCGCTGGACGTGTCTGTGCAGGCCAGGGTGCTGGAACTCTTCGCGGAGCTGCAGCGCGAATTCGGCTTCGCGGCCCTTTTCATCAGCCACGACCTCGCCGTTGTGGACATCCTCGCCGACCGGATCGCCGTGCTCTACCACGGTCGCCTGGTCGAGGAGGGCACCGGCGCCCAGGTGCTCGGATCGCCCCGGGACCCGTACACCCAGCGGCTTCTCGCGTCGCTGCCGGTGCCCGATCCGGCCGCCCAGGCGAAGCGGCGGGACGAACTCCGGAGGCTGCGTGCGGCAGGATAGAAGTCATGAGACGCGTCGAAGCAGATCCGTATCCGATCGTTGCCAGTGACCTGACCATCGAATACCCGGGCCACGGCGCCAGCCCCGCGTTCGTGGCGCTGCGCGGACTGACCCTGACCCTCGGCCGGGGGGAAGTCCTCGGACTGCTGGGCGAGAGCGGGTCGGGCAAGAGCACGATCGCCCGGGTGCTCTCCGGGGCGGACTCCGGGACCGGCCACGGTGACGTGCGCGCGCAGATCACCGGCGGGCAGGCGACGGTGCTCGGCTACCCGCTGCGGCGCATCGGCCGACGCAAACTCGCCAGGCTCACCCTCGGCGTGGGGATGCTCGCCCAGAACGCCGCGAGCACCCTCCCCGCCAGCCTCACCGTGGCGGACATCGTCGCCGAACCCGTCCTCGAACGCGATCGGCGCTACGACAGAGCGGCGTTGGAGACCCTCGTCGCGACGATGATCGACGCCGTGCGCCTGCCGCTCTCGGTGCTGGGCAAGTACCCCTATGAGCTCAGCAGCGGCCAACGCCAGCGTGTTGCACTGGCCAAGGCCCTGGTCTTCGGGCCGACGCTGCTCATCGCCGATGAACCCACCGCGGGCGTGGATGCCCTGGTGCGCGACGATGTCATCGACCTGATCGGCGAGCTGCAACGAGAACGTGCCTTTTCGGCCGTGCTGATCAGCAACGACCTGAGCGTGCTCCGTCGGGTCGCCGACCGGATCGGGGTCATGCACCAGGGCGTCCTGGTCGGGCTGGGCACCATCGACGAGGTCTTCGACAACCCGTGGCATCCCTACGTCGTCGAACTCGCGGCGGCGCTGACGCTGGACGGCGCAGCTCTGGATTCCACCGTGCTGGATTCCACAGCTTCGGATTCCACCGTGCTGGATTCCGCGGCGCACGATGTCGGGGCCGACACCGACCGGAGCCCGGAGGCATGACCGGGCAGCACCGCGCGGTCCTCTCCGACGAACCCGAGCGCGACCCGGGCGGATGGCGGCCGACGGCCGGTCCGGTAGCCATCCTGCCCGAGGACAACGCTCTCTTCGCCGGCGCCGTCGCGTCGGCCGGGGGAGTCGTCGCCCCGCTGTCACCGGACACCCGGGGACTCATCTGGCTGTCATACGCCCGCGCCGCGGAACTCGAGGAGGTGCTGGCGGAAAACCCCCAGATCGGCTGGGTGCAGCTGCCCTGGGCCGGTGTCGACGCTTTCGCCGACATTCTCTCCCGGCATCAGCGGCACGACCTGCTCGTGACCAGCGCCAAGGGCGCCTACGCCCAACCGGTGGCCGAACACGCGTTGGCCTTGATCCTGGCGTCGCTGAGGGTGCTCCCCGTGCGAGCCAGGGCGCGGTCCTGGAATTCGGTGCCCGCCGGAGCATCGCTCTATGGCCGATCGGTGCTGATCATCGGGGCCGGCGGCATCGCCCGTGAACTGATCCGGCTGCTCGAACCGTTCGGCACCCGCATCGTGGTGGCGCGTCGCAGCTCGGAGCCCGTGCCGGGAGCCGCCCGCACCGTGCCGGTGGGGCAGTTGAACACAGAGCTGCCCCTGGCCGACATCGTGGTGGTCGCTGCCGCGTTGACCGGAGACACCCGGCACCTGCTCGGCGGGGCCGAACTCGCCCTGATGGCGTCGACCGCCCACCTGGTGAACATCGCCAGAGGCCCCCTGGTCGACACCGACGCGCTCGTGGCCGCTCTGGCCGCCGGCACGCTCGCGGGCGCGGCCATCGACGTCACCGACCCGGAACCGCTGCCGGACGGGCATCCGCTCTGGAGTGAGCCCCGGTGCCTCATCACGCCGCACATGGCCGACACGCCCGAGATGACCGCGCCGCTTCTGGCCGAGAGAATTCGGCTCAATGTGGCCGCTTTGCTGGGAAACGGGCCGTTTGTCGGGGTTGTCGACCCCGCTGCGGGGTACTGAGCGTCCACTCGGATTTGGTGCACGGCGAACTTTTGGTAAAGTAACTACGCCGTTCAAGCGAGGGAAACTTTCGCTGAGCATGCATTCCTCGATAGCTCAATTGGCAGAGCAGCGCACTGTTAATGCGCAGGTTCTTGGTTCGAGTCCAAGTCGGGGAGCGAAAAGGCCACTAGGGGCTCCACCCCCGGTGGCCTTTTTTGTGCGTGCCGCTAGTCTGATCCCGAAAAGATGCGAAAGGTGGCGGTTGTGTTCCCCTGGCAGACCCTCAGCGCTGTACTGGCCGTGCTCACCGTGGCCGTGGTCATTCTCTGGTTGCTTGCCGTGGCGCAGCAACGCCGCAGCCGCTTCGCCAGATCGGCGGCCGAACGCGTGCGCATCGACCTGGAGCTGTCCCTCGCCGAGCAGCACGGGCGTCTCGCGATCATCCGCGAGTTGCAGGACATCGCCGTGCTGTCTCTCGCACGCCTCATCACCCGGGCCGAGGGGGCCCGGTACACGGCCGAGAGCGACCCATCCACGGCCGTGCGCGCGGCGACGGCCCTGGTCGAGGACGGCAGGGTCGCTCTCGCCGACCTGCGCCGGGTCCTGACCATCGCCAGGGAGGGCGAGGCCATCGCGACCAGCGCACCGGGCCTGCAATCGGCCCGCAGCCTCTTCGGCGTGATGCGCGACGCCGGCCTGGCCGTCGCCTTCACCGAGTCTGGTGACAGGTTCCCGCTCAAACCCGGGGCGGAGCTCGCCATCTACCGCATCCTGCAGAGCGCCCTCGCGAACGCGCTCAAGCACGGCGGGCCCGGCACCGAGGCCAGAGTGTCGTTCACCTGGACCCAGGACGGCCTGCAGCTCCTCATCGACGACGACGGCATCCGCGCGGCGGCCAAGCGGGAAAGCGCCTCGCCCTCGGATTTCGCCGCCAAGACCGCCTACACGATCGACGACGACCTCAAGGCCCTGAGCGAGAGCGTCTCGGGCGCCGGGATCACCCAGATGCGCGAACGAGCACAGCTCTTCGGCGGGATCTTCAACGCCGGAACCGTGCCGGGGGTCGGCTTCTCGGTCTCAGCCGTCTTCCCGTCGCTGCGGTTCCACAACGGTGTGCACGGCGTCAACCTGACCCGCTGACCCGCACGGCGTCTCAGCAGCTCAGCTTTCGAGGTCGTCCACACCGGGCAGCCAGGTCACGCCGGGCACACCCCAGCCGCGCTTCCGGCTGACCTTGGCGGCGATCTTGGCGTAAAAGTGTTCGAGCCGGTCCACGTAGAGGGTGCCGTCGAGGTGGTCGAACTCGTGCTGGAAAATCCGTGCCAGCCAGCCGTCGGCCCGGATCTCGAAGGGCTTCTGGTCAAGGTCCACGGCGCGCAACACGGCAGAGCCGGCCCGCTGCAGCGGAAACCGCTCGCCGGGAAACGACAGGCACCCCTCGACGTCTTCGTCCTCATCGGCCTCACCGGCGGGGACCGGCGTGATCCAGAGCTCCGGATTGATCGCGACCCCCCTGGTCTCGACCTCGTCGTCGTCGAGGTAGCTGAACGTGAACAGCCGCAGCCCGACCCCCACCTGGGGTCCGGCGAGACCGACACCGGGAGCGGCATCCATCGTCTCGAACATGTCCTGCACCAGCGTGCGCAACTCGTCGTCGAACTCGACGACGGGAGCGGCGGGGGAGTGCAGGACGGGGTCACCTGAAATTACTATCGGTCGAACGGCCATTCACCAAGGATATCGGCATGGATCTCGATAGTCTCGTTGAGTGACTCCCGACCTGACAGACCTGGCTGGAGAGATCGCGATTGATCCACGCCAGGCAATCGGCATCCCGCTCGCGTTGATCGGCGCTGTCTTCCTCTCCCTTGGCGCACAATTCCAGCACCGCGGTGTGACCAAGGTGGAAGCCCACACGAGGGAAATCACCGGCGGACTGAATACCCGGCAGCTGGTGCTCTTGCTCTCCCGGCCCTCCTGGGTGTTCGGCACCGTGATGCTCGGTCTGGCCATCGCCTTCCAGCTCACCAGCCTCGCCTTCGCGCCCCTCATCGTCGTGCAGCCCCTCGGGGCGGTGGCTCTGGTGATCACGGCGATTCTGAACGCCAGGGTCAGCCACGTCAAGCTGAACCGAGCCTCGGTCATCGCGATCGCGATGTGTGTCGGCGGGGTCGGACTCTTCGTCACCGTCGCCGCGTTCACGGCGGTCGACAAGCCCGTGACGGATGCGAACCTGATCACCATCCTGGTGGTCCTCGCTGTGGTCCTGGCCGCCTTCGCCGTCGCGTTCGTGCTGCTGCGCAGCCGGTTCAAGGCGATTTTTTACATCATCGGCGCCGGCGTGCTGTACGGATTCGTGGCCACCCTCGCCAAGGTGATCATCAACCGCATCCAGAACGGCAACGTCGAGTGGCTCACCGTCGTCTGCGTCGTCGGCCTGCTCCTCGCTGCTGCGTCGGGCGCCTACTTCGTGCAGAACGCATACTCGTCGGGTCCGCCCGACCTCGTCATCGCGGGTCTGACCGTGATCGACCCGATGATCGCCGTCGGCATCGGCGTCATCGTGCTCGGCGAAGCCTCTCAGGCGCCGACCTGGGCCGCCGTTCTTTTCGCGGTCGCCGGCGCCGTGGCGATGTGGGGCGTCTTCAGACTCGCGAAGTATCACCCGCAAACCCAGAGCTGACCGGTGCTTTTTCGTGAACGCGCCGCGTCTGGGGGGCTGCCATGGGTCAAGCGGTTTAGAATAGGGTGCTAACACACCTCGACGGCGAGAATCGTTGAGACCCAGACTTCGCGCCGGACGCTGATCCCCGGCCCACCTACGTAGGGACTATCCCACTTGAGCGCTTCATCTGATTTACCGGGCAGCTCGTCCGACCCGGCCATGCCGGGCACCACCCGACCCATCCGGGTTCTCATCGCCGCAGACACCTTCGCGCCCGATGTGAACGGCGCGGCCCGGTTCGCGGAACGGCTCGCCGCCGGCCTGGTCGGACGCGGCCACGTGGTGCAGATCATGGCTCCGGCTCCGACGCGCAAGCACGGCACCTGGACCGAGGTACACGAGGGCGAATCGATGACCGTGCACCGTCTGCACAGCTGGCGGTGGCGCCCGCACGACTGGCTCCGCTTCGCGCTGCCGTGGATCGTGCGCAAACAGAGCCGTGCCATCCTCGACTCGTTCCAGCCCGACGTCGTGCACTTCCAGTCCCACATCGTGGTGGGTCGCGGTGTGTCGATCGAGGCACAGAAACGCGGGATCCGCATCATCGGCACCAACCACTTCATGCCGGAGAACATGCTGCAGTTCTCCCTCGTTCCCAAGGGTTTCCAGGACCAGCTCGTCAAGGCACTCTGGAAGGACGCTGAACATACCTTCAAGCGTGCAGAGGCCGTCACCACGCCGACCCGCCGGGCGGCGGAGTTCCTGGAGAAGTACACGGGGCTCGCGGGGGTGCAGGCCATCTCCTGCGGAATCGACGCCGACAACTATTCCCCCAGCTTCGCTCCGCGCACCGAGAACCGGATTCTCTTCGTCGGCCGGGTCACCGGTGAGAAGCAGATCGACGTCCTGGTGCAGGCCGTCGCCCTGTTGGATCCGAACCTGTGTGCCCAGGTTGAAATCGTCGGCGGTGGCGACCAGCGCCGCAACCTGGAACACCTCGTGGAATCGCTCGGACTGAGCGCACAGTTCACGTTCACGGGTTATGTCACCGACGAGGAGCTGCGCGAGGCCTACACGCGTGCCACGGTGTTCGCGATGCCGTCCATTGCGGAACTGCAGAGCATTGCGACCATGGAAGCGATGGCGTCGGGTCTCCCGATCGTGGCGGCGAACGCAATGGCGCTGCCGCACCTGGTCCACGACGGGCAAAACGGCTACCTGTTCGAGCCGGGCAGCGCCCAGGACCTTGCGGACAAGCTGACCCGCGTGTTCACGACGTCGCCCGACGAACTGGACGCCCTCAAGAACGAGTCGCTGAAGCTGATCGAGGCACACGACATCAAGCGCACCCTGACGACATTCGAACGCCTCTACCGCGGCGTATCCACGGCGGACACGAACTCCAGCGTCCAGCCGGATCCGGCCGCGGCCCACCCTCCGGTCCTGGACGTCACGCCTCGGCGCGACTGAAGGGCGGCGCCTGGCCGATACTATGGTCAGGCACGGGGTGGTAGCTCAGCTGGTTAGAGCACGCGGCTCATAACCGCACGGTCACGGGTTCAAGTCCCGTCCACCCTACGAGAAAGCACGGTTTGTGTACATCCTGGTGACCCGATCGAGTTCGGAACGGCTCCGGGTCAGGGAGCTCGACGCCGCCGGCGTTCCCGAGGGTGCCGACACAACGCTCACGACCGACGAGTTCCGTGCGGTGGTGCGGGAACGCGATCAAGACGCGGTGCGCTGGGTCTGGGAGGACACCGCGCGGAGCTATCCCGTCCTGCTGCGGGGGAGTGTCACTGTCCAGCGCTGCCACGATCTACGGCTGTGTCACGCCATCCTGCGCAACTCGGCGCTGACCGGCGGAAGCGCGCTGGCGAACGCCCCGGCAAGCCGGTGGGATGCGCCTGCTGCGACCGTCCCCGTCGAATCCCCGGGGACGACCCTGTTCGAGATGGATCTGGGTCTGGCCGACGACGCCGGACCGGAGCCGGCCGACGACGACGTCCTGGCGGAGTTCCAGGCCCAGCTTCAGGCGGTCCACGCCTCGGCCGACCCCGGCCGGTTGCGTCTGCTCCTGGCGGCAGAATCCGTTGGCGCCCTCATCGCGGCCGAAATGCAGTTCGCCGGACTGCCGTGGCGGAGCGCGATCCATGACAGCCTGCTCACCGCAGAACTGGGCCCGCGGGCAGCCTCGGGCATCCGGCCGGCACGGTTGGAAGAACTCGCGGGGCGTATCCGCACCGAACTCGGCGACCTGGAGGTCAACCCGGATTCCCCGCCAGACCTGCTCCGGGCGCTCAACCGGGCTGGGCTGGCCGTGGCGACCACGCGGGCATGGGAGTTGGAGAAGCTCGAACACCCCGTCATCGAGCCCCTCCTGCGCTACAAGAAGCTGTCCAGGCTGCTCGCCGCCAACGGATGGTTCTGGATGGAGAGTTGGATCATCAACGACCGCTTCCACCCTGAGTACCTGCCGGGCGGGGTGGTGACCGGTCGATGGGCGACCCGCGGCGGCGGTGCCCTGCAGCTGCCCAAGCAGATTCGCGGCGCGGTCGTGGCCGACCCCGGCTGGAGCTTCGTGGTGGCGGACGCAGCCCAATTGGAGCCTCGCATCCTGGCCGCATTGTCCACCGACACCGCCATGGCCGCCGCCGGACGGGGCACTGACCTCTATGCCGGAATCGTGGCGAGCGGAGTGGTGGACACCCGCGCTCACGCCAAGGTCGCCATGCTCGGCGCCATGTACGGCGCCACATCCGGGGAAAGCGGGCGCCTGCTGCCTCGACTGGCGCGCGCATATCCGCGGGCGATCGCCCTGACCGAGGCTGCGGCGAGGGCGGGGGAGCGCGGCGACGTGGTCAGCACCCGGCTGGGCCGGTCCTCGCCGCGGCCAGGGGGCGGCTGGCAGGACGACCAGGCCCGCGGGTCAGAGGCCGGGGCGACACCGGCCGACGAACGCCGGGCCAGGAGCCAGGCCAGGGACTGGGGCCGGTTCACCCGCAATTTCATCGTGCAGGGAAGCGCCGCGGAGTGGGCGCTGTGCTGGATGGCCGAGATCAGGAAAGGGCTTCGGGCCCTGCCGGTCCCGCCACAGCCGCCCACCGTGTTCGCGCGCGGTCAGGTGCCGGCCCGGACGCCCCCCAGCCCGTTCGCGGACATCCCTCATCTGGTCTTCTTCCTGCACGATGAGGTCATCGTGCACACCCCTGCGGCACTGGCCGGCGAGGTGTCGCGAATCGTCACCGAGGCGGCCTCGACGGCGGGCCGACTGCTGTTCGGCGATTTCCCGGTGGACTTCCCGTTGACCTGCGTTGTAGTGGACAGTTACGCGGAGGCAAAATAGGTCACGACGATGTGCCGGGCCGACGGCCCCGTTTGGGTCGCTGCAGGCTCAGCTCGCGGTGCAGTCGAGGTTCCTCCTCCGCTGGAGGACGATCGGCGACAGCGGCCACGGTATCGAGCCAGGCAAGCGCGGCCCGGGCCTGGACGAGCTGGGCCTCGGTGGCCAACCGTTCCTGACCGGACTCCCAGGGACGCCCGCTCCCGTCTCCGCCGCGGTTCAGCCTCAGCTGCCAGGCGGATCGGTAGCCGGCCAGCAGCGGCGCAAGATCGACGTGCGGCAGGGACGAGGCGATCAGCACCCTGTCCAGCATGTCGGTCCAGTCGGCTCCGGAGTCGCTGTCGGTCTCCCGCAGCCAGGCCAGAGCCTCGGCGTGGCCGCCCCCGGTCAGCCTGTACAGCGGAAGACCATCCTCGGTGCTGCCCGCCGCCTCGACGGAGCCCTGGCGGACCAGACGCTCCAGGGTGCTGTAGATCTGTCCGACGTTCACCGTGCGCCGGCCGGCGGTGCGGGTCGCCAACTCGCCGTGCAGCTGGAAGCCGTATGCCGGGCCCATGGTGAGGATGGCGAGAAGCGAATTGCGTACCGACACGATGTCTCCAGCCTGCGGCTGCGACGGTCGCGGTCGACCTCTAAAGCCATACCGAATATACATTAGAGAACGACCGGCTGTTGGGATTTCCCGGCCGGGTGGGGCATAATTCAGCTAGCCGCCGAAATGTGTTCCGCGGGTCCTGGTTGAAAGTCGTTTGAGATCGTTGGGGAAGACGCACCTCGAACACCATCCAGGGAACGGAGAACACTATGACGGCACCCCGCACTCGTCAGTCACCGGCTGCACGGGGAGTTTTGTATGTGCACTCGTCGCCGCGCGCCCTGTGCCCCCACGTGGAGTGGGCCGCCGGCAGCGCGCTAGATGAGGCGGTCAGCTTCGACTGGAGCGAACAGCCTGCCCTCCCGGGCGCCCAGCGTGCGGAGTTCTTCTGGGAGGGTGCTGCGGGCGGCGGCGCGGCCATAGCGTCCGCCCTGCTCGGCTGGGATCAGCTGCGCTTCGAGGTGACCGAGGACCCGGGGCCCGGCCGCGATGGTGGCCGCTGGCTGCACACGCCGGCTCTGGGCATCCACTTCGCCCAGACCGACACGGCCGGGAACGTCGTCCTGCCGGAGGACCGTCTGCGTGCGGCCATCCACGCGGCGGGTACCGACTCCGTGCACCTGCACCGTGAGCTGCGGCGCGCCTTGGGCCAGGCCTGGGATGACGAACTGGAGCCGTACCGGCACGCCAGCGACTTCTCCAGCGTGGTCTGGCTGCACAATGTCGGCTGAGTGCGGGCGAGGCCGGGGCCCCGCCCGCGACGGCTAGACCGAGCGGAACGCGACGACGGCGTTGTGGCCGCCGAAACCGAACGAGTTGCTGATGGCCAGGAGATCGCCGGTGCCCAGGGCACGCGGCGAGGTGACCACGTCGAGCGGGATGGCGGGGTCCTGCTGGGTCAGGTTGATGGTCGGCGGAAGGATCCGTTCGGCCAGGGCCTTCACCGTGAACAGCGCCTCGATCGCGCCGGCTCCGCCGAGCAGGTGCCCGGTGGACGCCTTGGTTGCCGAGACCGGGATTCCGTCGAGGAGGTCCCCGAACACGCGGCGGAGCGCGTTGTACTCAGCGATGTCGCCCACCGGGGTGCTCGTGGCGTGGGCATTGATGTGCATCACGTCGGACAGGTCGGCCCCGGCGTTGTGGATCGTCGCGATCATGGCCCGCGCGGCGGCCGATCCCTCGGGATCCGGCGCGGTGATGTGGTAGGCGTCGCTCGTGATGGAGCCGCCGAGCAGTTCGGCGTAGATGTGCGCACCACGGGCGAGGGCGTGCTCTTCGGTTTCGATCACGAGGGCCGCAGCGCCTTCGCCGAGCACGAAGCCGTCGCGGCTGACGTCATACGGGCGGGACGCGGTGGCGGGGGAGTCGTTCCGCTTGGAGAGCGCCTGCATCGCCGCGAAGGATGCGATCGGCAGCGGGTGGATGGCCGCCTCCGAGCCACCGGCGATGACGACGTCGGCCAGTCCGGCCTGCAGACGGTTGTACGCGTTGACGAGAGATTCGGTGCTGGACGCACACGCCGACACGACCGTCGTGATGCCGGCGCGGGCGTGCAGGTCCATGCCGATCGCTGCTCCGGGACCGTTGGGCATCAGCATGGGCACGGTCATCGGCAGGACCCGACGGGGTCCACGCTCGCGCAGGGTGTCCCAGGCGTCGAGCAGGGTCCACACTCCGCCGATGCCGGTGGCCCAGTCGACGGCGAGACGTTCGGGGTCGACCTCAGGCATCCCGGCATCGGCCCAGGCCTCGCGGCCGGCGATCAGGGCGAACTGGCTGGACGGGTCGAGGCGTTTGGTTTCCTGACGGGCCAGAACGTCGACGGGGCGCACCCTGGCCTGGGCGGCGAAGGTGATGGGGAGCGCGGTGCGCTCAACCCACTCGTAGTCCAGAGTGGATGCGCCGGACTCGCCGGCGAGGAGGGCGTTCCAGGTGTCGGTGGCGTTCCCGCCGAGGGGCGAGGTGGCACCGAGGCCGGTGACAACGATTTTTTTGGTCATAACAACGACTCTCCGTCAGAACGTGCTCGAGTGAGAACGTGTGCGAAACGAGGTGGAAACCCCGGTTGGAGCGTCCCTGGAGAACGGACCGGCTGGCAGAGCCAACCGGCCCGTTCGGGCGTGGACCTAGTCCTGGGCCTTGACGATGAACTCGACGGCGTCGCCGACGGTCTTGAGGTTCTTGACCTCTTCGTCGGGGATCTTGACGTCGAACTTTTCTTCAGCGTTGACGACGATGGTCATCATCGAGATGGAATCGATGTCCAGGTCGTCGGTGAACGACTTGTCCAGCTCAACCGTGTCGGTTGCGATGCCCGTCTCGTCGTTGATGAGCTCGGCCAGGCCGGCAAGAACTTCTTCGGTGGACAATGCCATGTTGTTTCTCCTTGGGGGTGTCTCGTTTGACCGAGATTCAGTTTAGTTGGACAGAGGGGAGCTACGGCAGCACAACCACCTGCGCGCCGTAAACCAGGCCGGCTCCGAAGCCGATCTGGAGGGCAAGACCTCCGCTGAGTTCGGGGTGTTCCTCGAGCAAGCGGTGGGTGGCTAGGGGGATCGACGCGGCCGAGGTGTTCCCGGTCGTGGCGATGTCGCGGGCGATGACGACGGACTCCGGCAGCTTGAGCTGCTTGGCGAACTCGTCGACGATGCGCATGTTCGCCTGGTGCGGGATGAAGGCGGCGAGTTGGTCGGCGGTGATGCCGGCGGCGGCCAGGGTCTGCTTGGCGATCTTCGCCATGTCCCAGACGGCCCAGCGGAAGACGGTCTGGCCCTCCTGGCGCAGGGTCGGCCATTCCTTCTCGCCCCGTCGGTATTCCTGCAGGGTGCCGTTCATCCCCACGGCGTCAGCGCGCCCGTCCGAGCCCCACACCGAGGCGGAGATGCCGGGGTAGTCGCTCGGGCCGATGACAACGGCGCCTGCACCGTCACCGAGCAGGAACGAGATGCTCCGGTCGGTGGGGTCGACCATGTCGGAGAGTTTCTCCGCACCGATGACCAGGGCATAGTGGGCGGCGCCGGACCGGATGAGGGCATCCGCCTGGGCGACACCGTAGGCGTAGCCGGCGCAGGCGGCGTTGAGGTCGAAGGCGGCGGCGGGAACCGCACCGATACGCTCGGCGACGACGGCGGCCATCGACGGCGTCTGGCGGCCGTTGCTGATGGTGGCGATGATGATGGCGTCGATGAGCTCAGGGGCGATGCCGGAGCGTTCGATGGCCTCGAGTGCGGCGGTCGTTGCGAGGTCGACGGCCAGCACATCCTGGCTGGCCCTGGTGCGGGTGATGATTCCGGTGCGCTGCTGAATCCACTCGTCGGACGAGTCGATCGGGCCGACGATGTCGTCGTTGGGAACAATGAGGTCGCCGCGGGCGGCGCCGACGGCGAGGATGCGGGTGTACTGGGCGCCCTGCGACTGCAGGAGTTGTGGCTGGGTCATTCGTCTCTTCCGGTGGCGACTCTGGCTGATTCAGGCCTGGCGGTCGATCAGGTCGTACGCAGCGGGCAGGTCGTCGGGGGTCTTGATGGCCACGCTCGGGATGCCCCGCAGGGCGCGCTTGGCCAGTCCGACGAGTGCGCCGGCCGGTGCGACCTCGATGATTCCGGTCACTCCAGCGTCGGCAAACGACTGCATACACAGGTCCCACCGTACCGGCGACGACACCTGACCGACGAGCAGGTCGACGAAACGCGACCCGTCGGCCACGGTGCTGCCGTCATGATTCGTCCACAGCGGCAGGGTCGGGGTCTGCGGGTTCAGGCCTGTCGCCACGTCGGCGAGGTGCGCGACGGCGGGACGCATGTGGCGGGTGTGGAAGGCGCCGGCGACCTGGAGCGGGATGACGCGGCTCTTGGCGGGCGGATCAGCGGCGAGGGCGGCGAGGGCGTCGAGGTCACCGGCGACCACGATCTGGCCGCCGCCGTTGAAATTGGCCGGTTCCAGGCCGAGGTCTGCGAGTCGGGCCAGGAGTTCGGCCTCGTCCCCGCCGAGGACGGCGCTCATGCCGGTGGGCGTGACGGCGGCTGCGGCCTTCATGGCACGCCCGCGCTCCCCGACGAAGGTGAGAGCGTCCGAGGAGCTGAGGACTCCGGCGCCGGCCGCGGCGGTGATCTCCCCGACGGAGTGCCCGGCGATACCGCCGATGGCGTCGCGCCGGCCGTCGGCGAACAGGGCGGTGAGGGCGAGGAGCCCGGCGGCCACGATGAGCGGCTGGGCGATCGCGGTGTCGCGGATCGTGTCGGCATCAGCGACAGTTCCCGCCGTCACGAGGTCGGTCGAGGACTGCTCCGACATGGCGCGGAGCTGTTCGGCATAGGCCGGATCCTGCAGCCAGGGTTCGAGGAATCCGGGCGTTTGCGAGCCCTGACCGGGACAGACGACAACAATCATTTCCTTAGTCTCCCAATTCGAAACGGACGGAGGGTGTGGGCAATCTACCGACTATCCGCGGAACGTTTGTCAGATACCGCAAACGGGGGTTCAGCGGCGCCGAGTCGAGCCGTCGTGGTCACTGATCGAACCGATGATCAGCGCCGACTGCAGGATGAGCGCCTCTCTGGCCCCCGTCGCGTCATAGCCGATCACGTCGGACACCCGCTTGAGGCGGTAACGCACGGTGTTGGGATGCACGAACAGTTCACGCGCCGTCGCCTCGAGCGAGCGGCCGTTGTCCAGGTAGCACCACAGCGTGGTGAGGAGTTCGGTGG
This sequence comes from Cryobacterium sp. TMT4-31, assembly GCF_004403385.1. Taxonomy (NCBI): domain Bacteria; kingdom Bacillati; phylum Actinomycetota; class Actinomycetes; order Micrococcales; family Microbacteriaceae; genus Cryobacterium; species Cryobacterium sp. TMT4-31. Next base: position 27,606 of record NZ_SOGI01000068.1, on the reverse strand, counting down.
AGTGCGCCTGCAACGGGCGATAGATCCGGTGGATGAGCGTGGCGCGCGCGAGCGGATCACCGGCCAGGGCCCGCTCGGGAAGCAGGTCGTCGGCCTGCACCGGCCTGGGAGCGTTCCGCCAGGAGCGGGCGACGGCGAACCCGGCCAGGGCCGCCTTGGCGCTTTTGGAGGCATCGACGAGGTTGGGCACCTCGTGACCGAGGACGAGGTGGCCGGGGCCGAAGCTGGGCTCGAGCTGCATGGCGATCTCCATGAAACTGAGTGAGGACGGTCCTCCGGCGGCTTCGTCGGCCTCGGGGTTGGCCGGGTGGGCCCGGCCGATGACCAACACCAGCCGGTTGCCCTGCACGCCGATCAGCACGTCGGCGGTCATGTGCCGCGCCGCCCGGCGTAGCTGGTCGACGTCGAGCATCTTCGGTGTGGTGCCCACGAGCACACAGACCTCGCCGTGGCCGTGCCAGCCGAGGGCCGCGATCCTGCTGGGCAGTTCGTCGTCGTACTCGCCGCTGAGGATGGAGTCGACGACCAGGGCCTCGAGCCTGGCGTCCCAGAGCCCCCGGGCCTCCGCGGCGCGGGCGTAGACATCCGCGGCACCGAAGGCGATTTCGCGGGAGTACAGCAGGATCGCCTCGCGGAGGGTCTCCGAGCCGTCCTTGACCCGCTCTTCGACGACCTCGACGGTCACCCTGATCAGCTGCAGGGTCTGCTGCAGGCTCACCGAGCGGAGCAGTTCCCGGGGAGCGGCGCCGAAGACATCCGCCGCGATCCACGGTGTGGACCGTGGGTCGTCGTACCAGGAGATGAAGGAGGTGATGCCGGCCTGGGCCACCAGGCCGACGGCGGACCGCCGCCCTGGTGGCATGTCGCCATACCAGGGCAGCGTGTCCTCGAGTCGTTTCAGAGTCGCCGTAGACAACTCACCCGAAATTGTGCGCAACCAGGTGAGGGTCTGTTCCTTTGTCTTCGGCGCCGGTGACACGGTCCGGGTTAGCTCTCGCCACCGGCCGAGCCGGTGTTGCCGGCCAGGACATCGTGAAGGCGGTACTTGTCGATCGCCTGCTGGATGAGGCTGCGGTCGATTTCACCGCTGTTGGCGAGCTGCTGCAGCGTGCGGACCACCATGGACGGGCCGTCGATCTTGAAGAACCGGCGAGCCGCGGGGCGGGTGTCGGAGAACCCGAAGTCGTCGGCACCCAGGGTGGCGAAGTCGCCGGGGATGAACTGGCGGATCTGATCCGGAACGGCGTGCATGAAGTCGGACACCGCCACGAACGGACCGGCCGTGTTGGCGAGCTTGTCCGTCACATACGCGGTACGCGGCTCCTCGTTCGGGAAGAGGAAGTTGTGCTCCTCCGCCGCGAGGCCGTCCCGGCGCAGTTCCGACCAGGACGTGACCGACCAGACATCGGCGGACACCCCCCAGTCCTCGGCGAGCAGGGTCTGCGCTTCGAGTGCCCACGGCACCGCAACGCCGGAGGCCAGCAGCTGGGCCTTCGGGCCGGCCACGGTGGACTCCGACACGCGGTGGATGCCGCGGATGATGCCGTCGACGTCGACATCGGCCGGCTCGACGGGCTGCACCTGCGGCTCGTTGTACACGGTGATGTAGTACATGACGTTCGGGTCGGTGTGGGTGCCGCCGTACATCCGCTCGAGGCCGGACCGGACGATGTGCCCGATCTCGTACCCGAAGGCGGGGTCGTACGACACGACGGCCGGGTTGGTCGACGCGAGCAACGGCGAGTGGCCGTCGGCGTGCTGCAGGCCTTCACCGGTGAGGGTGGTCCGGCCGGCGGTGGCGCCGATCATGAAGCCGCGGGCCATCTGGTCGCCGGCGGCCCACATGGCGTCGCCGGTGCGCTGGAAGCCGAACATCGAGTAGAACACGTACACCGGGATGAGCGGCTCACCCTGGGTGGCGTACGACGTTCCGACGTTCGTGAAGGCGGCGAGGGCGCCGGCCTCGTTGATGCCGACGTGGATGATCTGGCCCTGCGGGCTTTCCTTGTAGGCCAGCAGCTGCGCGTGGTCCACCGACGTGTAGTGCTGACCGTTGGGGTTGTAGATCTTCGCGTTCGGGAAGAACGCGTCGATGCCGAAGGTGCGAGCCTCGTCGGGGATGATCGGCACGATGCGGTGGCCGAAGTCCTTCGAGCGCAGCAGCTCCTTGAGCAGCCGGACGAACGCCATGGTGGTGGCGATCTCCTGGGTGCCGGAGCCCTTCTTGGTCACGGCGTAGGTCGAGTCGTCCGGCAGGTTCACCTGGGTGTACTTGCTGCGACGCTCGGGCAGGTAGCCGCCGAGCGCGCGGCGGCGCTCGTGCATGTACTGGATCGCCTCGTCGTTCTCACCGGGGGTGTAGTACGGCGGCTGGTACGGGTTGGCCTCGAGCTGCGCATCCGTGATCGGCACGTGCATGCTGTCGCGGAAGGTCTTGAGGTTGTCCAGCGTCATTTTCTTCATCTGGTGGGTCGCGTTGCGCCCCTCGAAGCTCGGGCCCAGGCCGTAGCCCTTGACCGTCTTCGCCAGGATGACCGTCGGTTGGCCCTTGTGCTCCGATGCGGCCTTGAACGCGGCGTAGACCTTGCGGTAGTCGTGGCCACCACGCTTGAGGTTCCAGACCTCGTCGTCGGTGTAACCCTCGACGAGCTTGAGCGCGCGCGGGTCGCGACCGAAGAAGTTCTCGCGCACGTAGGCGCCACTCTCGGCCTTGTAGGTCTGGTAGTCACCGTCGGTGGTGACGTTCATCAGGTTCAGCAGGGCACCGTCGGTGTCACGGGAGAGCAGGTCGTCCCACTCGCGGCCCCACACCACCTTGATGACGTTCCAGCCGGCGCCGCGGAAGAAGCTCTCCAGCTCCTGGATGATCTTGCCGTTACCGCGCACCGGACCGTCGAGTCGCTGCAGGTTGCAGTTGACGATGAAGTTGAGGTTGTCGAGACCCTCATTGGCGGCGACCTGGAGCTGTCCGCGGCTTTCGACCTCGTCCATCTCGCCGTCGCCGAGGAAGGCCCAGACCTGCTGGTCGCTGGCGTCCTTGATGCCCCGGTTGGTCAGGTACCGGTTCAACTGCGCCTGGTAGATCGCGTTGATCGGGCCCAGGCCCATCGAGACCGTCGGGAACTGCCAGAAGTCCGGCATCAACCGGGGGTGCGGGTACGACGAGATGCCGTCGGGCGCGTGCGACTTCTCCTGACGGAAACCGTCGAGCTGGTTGGCACTCAGACGGCCCTCCAGGAAGGCGCGGGCGTAGGTGCCGGGGGAGGCGTGGCCCTGGATGAAGATCTGGTCTCCACCGCCCGGGTGGTCCTGGCCGCGGAAGAAGTGGTTGAAGCCGGTCTCGTAGAGAGCAGCTGAGGAGGCGTACGTCGAGATGTGGCCGCCGACCGCGATGCCGGGGCGCTGGGCGCGGTGCACGAGCACGGCGGCGTTCCAACGGATCCAGGCGCGGTAGCGGCGCTCGATGTCTTCATCGCCGGGGAAGTCAGGCTCGTTCGACGAGGCGATGGTGTTGATGTAGTCCGTGGTGGGCACCATCGGAACGTTCAGGTGCAATTCCTTGGACCGCTTGAGCAGGCTGAGCATGATCTCGCGGGCCCGGCCGGGGCCGTTGGCCGCGACCAGCGCGTCGAGGGATTGCGACCATTCGGACGTCTCATCCGGATCGGCGTCCGAGTTGTCCATTGAATACGGGTCTTGGTCGTTGACAGTCACACTCGACCTCTTTCTGTAGGGCAGATCGTGTGGGGGAAGATCATGCCTGGTTAGGCGTGCCGGACAGAACTAGGTCGGGTCACGACCGAAAGGCACCCCGTCAGCCTAGTGATTCTTACTGGGAAGCGCGTACGGCGGCGCCGCAGTATGCCGGGTCAGTGTTGGTGAAGCCTCCTGGGGCGGCTAGGCTTGCCCCCCGTATTCAGCCATCGTCCCCCGATGGCCGGAAAGGACACGCACCATGGCGCTGGAGAATGACACCCAGGCACCCGACTTCGAGCTCGTCAGCCAGTACGGCGAGCGAATCCAGCTCAGCCGGTACCGGGGTGAGAAGTCCGTGGCGCTGGTGTTCTTCCCCCTGGCCTTCTCCGGAATCTGCAGCGGCGAACTCTGCGAGCTGCGCGACAACCTCGCGCTCTTCGCCGACAACAGTGTCGAGCTGATCGGTATCTCCGTGGACTCCCGGCACACCCTGCGGGCCTGGGGAGACCAGGAGGGCTACGGGTTCACCCTGCTCGCCGACTTCTGGCCGCACGGCGCCGTCGCCAAGGAGTACGGGGTCTTCCTCGAAGACAAGGGCTTCGCCAACCGGGCGACCTTCCTGATCGATCCGGACGGCATCATCCGGGCGAGTTTCATCACCGCTCCGGGGGAGGCCCGCTCGCTCGCGGCGTATCGGGCAGCCCTCGACGAGCTGCAGCCGGCCTAGTTTTCCTCCCGGCCGGAATGTCGCTAAGCTCGTGCCATCCTGTTATCCGAAAATCTTCGGTCGGGGCCTTTAGCTCAGTTGGTAGAGCGCCACGTTTACACCGTGGATGTCATCGGTTCGAGCCCGGTAGGGCCCACACACTTCTGATCGTCGGTAGCCACGCGTGATTTATGATGGGGTGATGGCGACACAGACACGCGAGGGCCAACTCGTCGAGGCCTTCGTGACTCTCGCCGACACTCTGGTGGTCGGCTACGATCTCGTCGATCTCTTGCACACCCTCGTCACCCAGTGCGTGCCGCTCTTCGACGCCTCGGCCGCGGGCATCATCCTCACCGACGATGAGGAGTTCGAGGTCGTCGCTTCCACCAACGAGCGCAGCCGCCTCATCGAGATCCTCCAGCTGCGCAGCGGTTCCGGTCCGTGCGTGGAAAGTGTCATCACCGGGCACGCCGTCTCCGTTCCCGACATCGAGGCCTCCGGTCCGAAGTGGCCCCGATTCCGTGCCGGCGCCGTCGAGCAAGGCTTCAGGTCGATGTTCTCGGTGCCGATGCGCCTGCGGACGACCACGATCGGGTCGCTGAACCTGTTCTGGGACCGCACCGGTGGGCTGCCGGGTTCCGACGCGCCGACGGTGCAGGCCCTCGCCGACGTGGCCACGATCGGGATCCTTCAGGAACGGGCGTTGCGGGAAAGTGACGTCGCCCGGCAGCAGTTGCAGTACGCGTTGAGCAGCCGAGTCGTGATCGAACAGGCCAAGGGCGTCGTGGCCTACACCCGGAGCGCCACCATGGACGAGGCCTTCGCTCTGATGCGCCAGCACGCGCGGTCGAACGGGCTGCCGCTGGCCGAGGTGGCCGCGCAGATTGTCAGCGGAGACCTCGCGCTTTAGTCCGCACGGACGTAGTATTTGCCTATAGCCCCAGACCCTGGCTGCACGTGTCTTTTTCCGTGACAAGCAGGGAAGCATCATGAAACGCATTTTTCATCCGGGTGGCTCGATAGTCACCGGTACCGCACTGGCTGACGCTGTGATGCTCTATGCCGAAGCGCTGAGCAACCGTCGGGAAACCGATGTCGTCGACATCCCGGTGATAACCGCTGACGGCAGTCACGGTCGGGCGCAGTTCCTGATCGGGTCGTCCAGCCAACTGGTCTGCGTGACCAGCACCGAAAGCGACTGGGAACTGACCGAGATCGCGACGACCCAAGCGCTGCAGGACAAGGTGCGGGTGGGTACGATGGCCGCGTCGCTGGCGTGGGCGGGTGCGCCGCAGGGGTCGCCACAGTTCGACGAATTCGACTACTGACCGCGCCCGGCAGCATCACCGTGCGGGAAAGCAGCGGGTTCGGATGCCCTCAGGCGCTGGCCGACGATGCGAGCGACGTCGTGTCGCTCGTGGTGGGGAGCCCGCGTGCGATGAGAACGGGGACGTTGATGTTCATCAGGACGTCGTGGGTGACCGAACCGATCAGCGTGTTCTCGCCGTGCCGGGTCGATACTCCCAGGATCAACAGTGCGGCGTCGAAACTGGCGTCGAGGAGGGCCTCGGCCGGGTCCCGGTGCGCGACACGCCGTCGCACCGTGATCCGGGACGCCATGGTGGCGGCCTCGGTGGCGGCGTCCTGCAGCATACGCGCGGCCTGCGGGCTACGGTCCTCAACAGGGTCCGAGCGCGACGACTCGGATCGAGGCGAGCCCGGAGGAGCGTAAACCAGGAGCAGATCCTGGTCGAGTCTGGCCGCCTCCTGCGCGCCCAGCCGCACCGCGGACAGGGCGCCGTCGGTGCCGTCAACGCCGACGACGACGTCGTGGCGGGAATCGAGAGTCGTGTCTGGCACGATGGCCACCGAGCAGCGCGCCGCAGAGGCGATCTGTACGCTCCGCGAGCCGAGCACCCGGCCGCGCAGGAAGCCGGTCTTGTGGGTGCCGACGATCAGAAGGTCCTCGGGGCTGGGCAGTGTGGCGAGCGCCCACGCCGTGCCGCCGTGCACGATCCGCGTTGTCAGGGTCACCCCGGAGTGCAGCGCTGTGACCCGGGCGGACTCCTCGATCAGAAGTTCTTTGGCCTGACGCTCCGCATCGGCGGCAGCGTCCCGGCCGACCAGACCCCATTCGTCGTCGACCGTGTTGACGAGTACCACGTCGGCGTTCCGCTCTGCGGCGCGGCGGACCCCCCAGCGCAACGCGGCTCGGCTCGGGCCGGAACCGTCGACACCGATGTAGTAGGTGGCGCTCATTCTGACGCCCCCGATCGCTGCGGCTCGGCGGCGGGCCGGCTGCGCGGCACGACGACGACCGGGCAGGGCATGTTCAGGAGCACGTCGTGACTGACGGAGCCGAGAATCAGTCCAGCCACGGCACCGCGGCCGTGTGTTCCTACGACGAGAAGCGCCGCGTGCCCGGCTGCTTCGACCAGGGCAGGCGCCGCGGCGCCCTGTACCAGGGTCCCGGATGCGTCGACCGCCGGGTGTTGGGCCCTGACCCGTTCGAGGGCACGGGCCAGGATGTCCTCGTGCGCCTCGATCAGGGCGTCGAACGGCACAGCGGCGCCGTAGTCCACACCGAGAGTCGCCGGGATCGACCAGGCATGCACGAGTACGAGCGGTACGGCGCGGCGGGCGGCCTCGGCCGCCGCGACGTCGAGGGGGGCATCCATGGTGCCGTCATCCTCGATGCCGACCACGACCCTGTCGCCGCCGGCGACCCAGCCGGCCGGAACGACCACGACGGCCGAGTGCGCGTGAGCGGCGAGCCGAAGCGGCAACGTGCCGTGCACGGCGCCGGCCAGCGCGCTGGTCTTGTTGGTCCCGATCACGAGCAGGTCGGCCGCGGACGAAGCCCGCACCAACTCGTCGACGGGAACACCACGGCGCACGACACCTGTCGCCTTGACCGCGGGGACGTTCTGCGCCACAAAACGGGTGGCCTCGGCCAGGGCGCGTTCGTAGACGGGCTGAAAATCATCCTCGGGGCCGCCGACCGGCGACCAGCCGAGTTCAACGACGGTGGTCAGCTCCAGACTCAGCGGCACGTCCTCGGCCCTGGCCAACGCCCAGTCCAGGGCGGCCCGGCTCGCCGGCCCCCCGTCAACGGCTACGATCACTCTCTCAACCATGAGTTGATCTCCAGTTCTTCCCGGGGTGCTTCGGGAGATGACACATCTCCAGAATGGGCCGGAGTGCGAATCCGGGGAAGGGCCGAAGGTCCCAGTCAGGTACACTTTGGGCTAGCTCCGACCGAAAGGGGACGCATTCCGTGACCGTTCCTGAGACCAGGCTTTCGTTTCCCGACGGACCGCGGTCCGCTCTTGACCAGGCGCTGTCCGAACTCGTCCTGAACGCCCAGAAGGTGCTCGCCACCCAGGGGCGGCTGCGCAGCCTGCTTCAGGCGAGCCAGGCCGTCGTCGAAGAACTCGACCTCGCGGCCGTGCTCCGCCGCATCGTGGACGTCGCCGTCGACCTCGTCGGAGCCCGGTACGGCGCGCTGGGTGTCATCGCACCCAACGGCAATCTGGAGCAGTTCATCCACGTCGGCATCCCGGACGAGCTGGCCACGTCGATCGGCCACTTACCGGCCGGGCACGGTCTACTGGGCGCCCTCATCGACGACCCGCACGCCATCCGCCTGACGCACCTGGGCGAGGATCCCCGATCTTCGGGCTTTCCGGCGCACCACCCGCCGATGGACAGCTTCCTCGGCGTGCCCGTGCGGGTGCGCGGCGAGGTGTACGGCAACCTCTACCTGTCCAATCAGGTGTCCGGCGCGTTCAGCGAAGAAGACGAGGAACTGCTGACCGCCCTGGCCGCCACGGCGGGCATCGCGATCGACAACGCCCGTCTCTTCGACGAGACCCGCCGCCGGCAGCGCTGGTCGGCGGCATCGGCCGAGATCAGCGCCGCGCTGCTCTCCGACCGGGCGGATGCCTCCCTCGAACTCCTCGCCGATCGTTTCGCGTCACTGGCCGACGCCGATCTGGTCTGTGTGGTCCTCGCCGCAGGCGAAAGCACGCTCATCGTCGACACCGCCAGGGGAAAACTCGCCAAGCAAGTGAAGGGACTCGTCATCCCGTCCGCCGGAACCACCGTCGGGCGGGCCTTCGAAAGCGGTCAGCCGATCCTCACGGCCGACGGCGGTGCCAGCCTCGACCAGCCGGACGCCCAGCTGGTGCTCGGCCCGACAATGGTGATCCCGCTTCTGGCCTCCGGCCGCACCCACGGTGTCATGACGGTGTCCCGCTCCTCCGGCCGACCCCGTTTCACCACCTCCGACCTCGAGATGGCAGCGGACTTCGCCGGCCAGGCCAGTGTTGCGCTCGAACTTGCCCGCGGTCGGTCCGCCGGCCAGAAACTGGCGCTGCTGGAAGACCGAAGCCGGATCGCCCGCGATCTGCACGACAACGTCATCCAGCGGGTGTTCGCGGCCGGCATCGGGCTGCAGGCCATCAGCGGGTCGGTTGACGACCCCAACGTCCGGGAGCGCATCATCGAGGAGGTCGTGGCGCTCGACGTGGCGATCGTCGAGATCCGCACGGCCATCTTCGCCCTGACCGCCGAGACCAGCCGCGACCGCGGCTCGATCCGTCACCGTGTGATCGACCTGCTCAGTGAGCTCGCGTCGCTCTTCGACCAGACCCCCCGCCTGGTCTTCACCGGCCCGATCGACCTGCTGACCCCGCCGGAGATGTCCGATGACATCGCCGCGGTCATCCGGGAGGGGCTGATGAACGTGATCCGTCATGCCGACGCCACCGAAACCGTCGTCAACCTCAGTGTCGCGGACGACCTGGTGGTGATCGAGGTGGTCGACAACGGCATCGGCGTCGTGGAATCCGACCGGCGCAGCGGACTGGCCAACCTCTCCGCCAGGGCGCAGCAGTGGGGCGGCGACCTCGTCCTCGAGAACCGTGCCAGGGGCGGCAGCCGACTGCGCTGGACCGCCCTCATCGAACCTGAACCTGTACGAAAGGAATCGTGATGATCCGAGTCTTCCTGGTGGATGACCACGAAGTGGTGCGCCGCGGAATCGCGGACATGATCAACGCAGAGCCCGACCTCGAGGTCGTCGGTGAAGCGTCGACGGCTCGGCAGGCGGTCGCCAGGGTCGCGGCAACGGTACCCGACGTGGCGGTCCTCGACGTGCGGCTGCCCGACGGCAGCGGTATCGACGTGTGCCGCACCATCCGCTCGGCCAACCCCGGGGTGCAGTGCCTCATGCTCACCGCATACGACGACGACGAGGCCAGCTACTCGGCTGTCCTCGCCGGCGCATCCGGCTACGTCCTCAAGGACATCCGCGGGCAGCACCTGGTCGAGTCCATCCGTCGGGTCGCCCGCGGCGAGTCCCTCGTGCAGAAGGCCGTGACCCGCAAGGTGGTCACCGAGCTCACCGGCACCGCCGCGGATTCGCCGGCCTCCAATCTCACGACGAGGGAGCGCCAGGTGCTCGAGCTGATCGCGGAGGGACTGACGAACCGGCAGATCGGTGACCAGCTCGACCTGGCCGAGAAGACCGTGAAGAACTATGTGTCGGGCCTGCTCGCCAAGCTCGGCATGGCCAGGCGCACCCAGGCAGCCGTGTACGGCGCCGGGTTGCGCCCGCGGTAGTCAGCCGATGAGCGCCACGAACCGGCACCCGGCGATACCGGGTCCCGGCCAGGAGTCGGTCTGGGACTACCCGCGCCCGCCGCGGGTGGAACCGAGTCTGGAGCATGTTGTGCTCCGGTTCAACGGCACAGTGATCGCCGATACCAGGGACAGCGTTCGCGTGCTGGAGACCAGCCATCCGCCCACCTACTACCTGCCGAGGGACGCGTTCTCGGCCGGTGTGCTCGCCCCGGTCAACGGGCACAGCTTCTGCGAGTACAAAGGGCTGGCGTCCTACCTCAGCATCGTCGTCGGCGACCGACGGGCCGATGCGGTTGCCTGGCACTATCCCCATCCGGAGGCCGGCTTCGAATCGCTGGCCGGCCGGGTGGCCGTCTACCCCGGCCGGCTCGACGAGTGCACGGTGGACGGCGAACTCGTGCGCGCTCAGCCGGGCGACTTCTACGGCGGGTGGATCACCGACCGGATCGTCGGCCCGTTCAAGGGTGCGCCGGGCACACTGGGCTGGTGAGCGTCGGCACGTCGCCGGTTGTCGCGGCCGCCGGATAGTAGGCTGACAGGGTGTCATTCTCGCTCGCTGAAGTCGCCCGGGTCTCCCATGAACTGTGGCCCCTGTCCGGCGCCGAGGAATGGGATGCGCCGGGTCTGATCAGTGGCGACCCCGCGCGTCGGGTCGATTCCATTCTGCTGGCCGTCGATGTCGTCTCCGAGACCGTCGCGGAAGCGATCACCTCCGGGGCCGACCTGTTGCTGGCCCATCACCCGCTGCTGCTGCGCGGGGTCACCAGCGTCGCCGAAGACCGCTACAAGGGTGCCCTGCTCGCTCGGCTGATCCGTGCCGATTGCGGTCTCCTGGCCGCCCACACCAATGCCGACGTCGTCGAAGACGGGGTCTCCGATGTCATCGCCTCCAGTCTGGGCCTGGTCGACACGCGCCCGATCACGGGTGGACTGGTCCCTGGCACGGGCATCGGTCGGGTCGGCCGGCTCCCGGAGCCCACGACGCTCGGTCTTCTCGCCCGCCGCCTGGCGGCGCTGATCCCCCCGACGGCGACGGGTGTGCGTGTGGCCGGCGGCTATGCCGACACGATCCAGACCGTCGCCCTGTGCGGGGGAGCCGGTGACTCGCTGCTGCGCGAACCTGCCGTGCGCTCCGCCGACGTGTTCATCACCTCCGACCTCCGGCATCACCCGGCGTCGGAGTCCAGGGAACAGTCGATCCTGGCGGGGGTTGGCCCCGCCCTCATCGACGTGTCACACTGGGCCAGCGAATGGCTCTGGCTGGACGTCGCCGCGTCGGCGCTGCGGCAGAGGCTGCCCGGCATCCGCATCGAGGTCAGCGACGTGCGGACCGACCCCTGGGACTTCGCCGTCACCCAGTGAGCCTGGCTCACCCCCGTTCATTTCAACTCCATAATCATGAAGGTCAGGACATTGTGAAGGCATCTCCCACCGAGCAGAAGGAGCTTCTGCGGCTCCAGGCCCTCGATATCAAATTGCAGCAGGTCGAGCATCAGGCCAAGGCGTTGCCGCAACACGCCGAGCTTGCAGAGCTGGGCCGCGGACTCGATGCGTCCAAGACGGTCCTGACCGGTCGCGTCGGCGAGGTCGAGGACGCCCAGATCGAATTGCGCCGCATCGAGTCTGATGTCGAGGTGGTCGAGAAGCGCATCGCCCGCGATACCGAGCGCGCCCAGCACACCTCCTCGATGAAGGATGTTCACGCACTGGAGAGCGAACTCACCGCCCTGGGCGCGCGCCTGGCCGCGCTCGAGGAGATCGAACTCGCGGTGATGGAACGTCTCGAGGAGAAGGAAGCGGCCGTCGCTGAGACCGAATCCGAACGCGCCGACGTCGCGGGCCGGGTCGCCGGAATTGAAGCCGACCGCGACGCGCTTCTGGTCGATCTGAACCGCCAGCTGGGCGAGTTGGCCCGGGACCGGGTCGCGATCGTCTCCGCCATCGGCGAGGACCTGTCGGGGCTGTACGAGAAGCGGCGCGTGGCCGGGCGGGGCAACGCGGCGTCCCTGCTCCGCGCCCGCACCTGCAGCGGATGCACCATGACCCTGACGGGCAACGACCTCGAAGAGGTGCGGGCAGCGCCCGCCGACGACATCGTCTTCTGCCCGGACTGCGGCGCCATCCTCGTCCGCACCGAGGAATCCGGCATCTAGAGCAGGCCGCCGCCAGGGCCCGGTTCGGCAACAGGGCCGGGGCGCTGTAGGCTCGACGACGGAATGGGTCGACAAGACGGTCGCGTCATCCGGGCTTTTCACAGCTCGTGATGCCGAGGAACGTCCGGGCTCCACAGAGCAGGACGGTGGGTAACACCCACCCGGGGCAACCCGCGAGACAGTGCCACAGAAAGTAGACCGCCACCGGCGCAAGCCGGGGGTAAGGGTGAAACGGTGGTGTAAGAGACCACCAGGGGCCAGGGTGACCTGGCCGGCTAGGTAAACCTCGTCCGGAGCAAGGTCGAACAGGAAACGCCAAGGCGGCTCGCCGAGTTTCCGGGTAGACCGCTAGAGGGCTGCGGCAACGTAGTCCCGAGATAGATGGCCGTCCATGGTGAAAACCGGGACAAAACCCGGCGTAATAGTCGGCCCATTCCCCTCTCGAACCTGTGAGTTGCGCGGGACCGTGCCGCGGGGGTGGTGCATTCCCAGCCTGTGCTCCTACGCTGGGGCCATGAGCACCCCCGGGTCCACGTCCGATGCCGTCACCACGCACCGCCCGGCCACGGCCTCGTCCGGGGTCTGGCTGCGGTTCAGGGCGCTGCTCGGCCGGTCCAGGACCTGGATCCACGCTCACCCGCGCCTGCGGGCGCCGTATCGGCTGCTCGTCGCCCTCGCCGGGCTGACGGTCATGGTCGTCGGTCTCATCCTGGTTCCCCTGCCGGGACCGGGCTGGCTGATCGTCTTCGTGGGCGTCGCCGTGCTCGGCACGGAGTTCCCCGCTGCCCACCGGGTCACCACGGTCGTCCGACGGCTCGCGCACCGGGTGCGACTCTGGTGGCGGGCGCGTCAGCAGCGCCAGAGCACCCGGGCGTACAGCTAAGCGGAGTCGGCGAGGCCGGAGTCCGCTATGCGGAAACTGGCGCGTGCTTGACGGCCAGGGCGGCTGCGCCCAGGATGCCGGCATTGTTGCGGTGGACGGCCGGGATGATCCGGGTGTTCAGGTCCAGCAGGGGAAGGAAGTTCTCGTGGTGTTTCGATACGCCGCCGCCGACGATGAACAGGTCGGGAGTAAACAGGGACTCCAGCTTGGAGTAATACTTCTGCAGGCGTGACGCCCACTTCTCCCAGCTGAGGTTGTCCCGTTCCTTGGCCGAGAAGGCCGCGCGGGTCTCGTAGTCCACGCCGTCGATCTCCAGATGACCGAACTCGGTGTTGGGCACCAGGGCCCCGTCGTTGATCAGGGCCGTGCCGATGCCGGTGCCCAGCGTGGTGAGCAGCACGACACCGTCGACACCCTTGGCCGCGCCGAACGTCGACTCCGCGTATCCGGCCGCGTCAGCGTCGTTGACGAAGTGGATGGGCACGCCCAGGCCCTTCTCGAAAAGTTTTTCCGCGGCGAGGCCGATCCACTTGTCGGACACATTGGCCGCCGACATCGTGTGACCGTGCTTGACGACGGCGGGGAAACACACGCCGATGGGCATCTCGCCCGTTCCGGCGGACACCGTTGCCAGGAGCTGACGGGTGGTCTCGATGATGTCCTGGGGCCGGCCGCCCTTGGGAGTGGGCAGCTTGACGCGGTCGGAGAGCAGGGCCCCGGTGGACAGGTCCACCACAGCCCCCTTGATGCCGGTTCCGCCGATATCGATGCCGATGGCAGTGGTTGAACTCATGATGTCAATCTACCGGCTGCGGCAGCGTCAGGATTTCGGCGCCACGTTCGGTGACCACCAGGGTGTGCTCGAACTGCGCGGTGATGCTGCGATCACGGGTCAGAACCGTCCAGTCATCCGCCCACATGTCCCAGTCACTGGTGCCGAGGGTCAGCATCGGCTCGATGGTGAACACCATGCCTACCTCCATGACGGTGTCGTATTGCGGTGCGGAGTCATAGTGCGGAATGATCAGGCCCGAGTGGAACGCGTCCCCCACCCCGTGACCGGTGAAGTCGCGAACGACCCCGTAGCCGAACCGCTTGGCGTACGACTCGATGGTGCGGCCGATCACGTTCACCTGCCGTCCGGGTGCCACGGCCTTGATTCCGCGCGCCAGGGCCTCCCGGGTGCGGTCGACGAGCAGGGTGACCTCCTCGGTGGCCTCGCCGACGATGAAGGTGACGTTGGAATCACCGTGCACCCCGTTCTTGTACGCGGTGATGTCGATATTGACGATGTCACCGTTTTCGAGCACGGTGTCGTCAGGAATTCCATGGCAGATGACCTCGTTGACCGAGGAGCACAGCGACTTCGGGTAGCCGCGGTAGCCGAGCGTGGACGGGTAGGCGTCGTTCCGGATCAGGAACTCGTGGCCGACCCTGTCCAGTTCCTCGGTCGTGACCCCGGGGCGCACCGCACGCCCGACCGCCTGGATCGCGTTCGCGGCGATGCGGCCGGACTCCCGGATCAGTGCGATGCGTTCGGGGGAGTAGACATCGGATCCGGTGAACCGGGCCGGCGCGGTGTGCCCGACATACTCGGGCCGAACGATGTGGGAGGGAACGGAGCGGTGGCTGGACACGGCTCCCGGAACGAGGTGACCGATTGAATCCTTAGGCATAGGATCAACCTTATGGCCGAAGATGCTGATCACCAGTTCTGGTACAACATGCGCACTGGCGCCGTCGAGAAGGGCATGCTGTCGCCGTCCGTCGACAGGGTAGGCCCGTTCTCGACATTCGACGAGGCGACGAACGCCCTCGACAAGCTCCGCGCCAACAGCGCCAAATGGGCCGAAGACGACGAGGCCGAGGACCGCTGAGGCGCACCCGCTCCGGCAGTGTTTACTCGTAGCTGTGCTCGGGGCCCGGATAGGCGCCGGAATCGACGTCGTTCTTGAACGAGTGCACCGCATCGGTGAGGACCGAACGCAGGTTCGCGTACTGCCGCACGAACCGGGGCACGCGTCCCCCGGTCAGGCCGGCGAAATCTGTCCAGACCATCAGCTGACCGTCGACGCCGGGCCCGGCCCCGACGCCGATGGTGGGGATCTCCAGGCGTTCGGTGACCTCTGCGGCGACGCCTGACGGCACCATCTCCAGAACGACCGCGAAAGCGCCGGCGTCCTGCACGGCGAGAGCATCCGTGATCAGCTGTTCGGCGCCCGCGCCGCGTCCCTGTATCATGTGCCCGCCCAAACCGTGTTCGCTCTGGGGGGTGAAGCCGATGTGCCCCATGACCGGGATGCCGGCAGACACGATCCGCGAGATCTGCTTGCGACTGCGCACCCCGCCCTCCAGCTTCACGGCGTGAGCCTGGGCTTCCTTCATGAAACGCACCGCGGTGTGCAGGGCCTCAGACGGGCCGGTCTCGTAGCTGCCGAACGGCATGTCGGCAACGACCAGCGCCCGGGTCACGGCCCTGGCCACGGCGCGGGTCAGTGGGATCAACTCGTCGACGGTGACGGGGAGGGTGGTCTCGTAACCGAAGACGTTGTTCCCGGCGGAATCTCCCACCAGTAGGAAGTCGATGCCGGCCTGGTCGAAAATCTGGGCGGTGAGCATGTCGTAGCTGGTCAGGCCCGTGATCGGGATACCCTGCTGCTTCGCGTTCTGAAAATGCCTGGTGCGCACGCGCTTGGGCCCTGCGGTGGCACTGACGTATGGATTCTGCACCTCGACGGCGTTGGCGGCGTCTGGCGTGGGGATCTCTGGCATGTGCCCAAGTGTACTCAGCGGTCGATTCTGAGAGTCATTCGCAGGTGCGATCAGCCGGTTTTCGCCCGCGCGCCGTCGGCAGCCGGTAGCCTAGGGGCAACAAGAAAGGGCGTGGATGGACAAGCAGCGCGACTTCGTTCTTCGGACCATCGAGGAACGGGGCATCAAGTTCATTCGACTATGGTTCACCGATGTGGTCGGCACCCTCAAGTCGGTTGCCATCGCGCCGGCCGAGGTGGAGGGTGCGTTCGCCGAGGGACTGGGCTTCGACGGGTCAGCGATCGAGGGCCTGACGCGCTCGTTCGAGGCGGACGTGCTGGCCCACCCGGACCCCACCACGTTCCAGATCCTGCCCTGGCGGGGCGAGGTCGACCCCACCGCCCGCATGTTCTGCGACATCACCACTCCGGATGGACAGCCCGCCGTCGCCGACCCCCGGAACGTGCTCAAGCGCACCCTGGCGAAGGCCGCCGAGCGAGGCTTCACGTTCTACACGCACCCGGAGATCGAGTTCTATCTCCTGAAATCGTCCAAGTTCGGCAAGAACGGACCGGTCCCGGTCGATTCTGCCGGGTACTTCGACAACGTTCCCGGCGGCACGGCGCACGACTTCCGGCGCCGGTCGGTGCGGATGCTCGAGGATCTCGGCATCTCGGTGGAGTTCAGTCACCACGAGGCCGGCCCCGGCCAGAACGAGATCGACCTGCGTTACGCGGATGCTCTCACCACCGCCGACAACATCATGACCTTCCGCACCGTCATCAAGGAGGTGGCGATCGAGCAGGGCGTCTACGCGACGTTCATGCCCAAGCCGCTCTCCGACCAGCCCGGCTCCGGAATGCACACCCACCTCTCCCTCTTCGAGGGCGACACCAACGCGTTCTACGAAGCCGGCGCGCAGTACCAGCTGTCGACGACCGGGCGTCAGTTCATTGCCGGTCTGCTGCGGCACGCGCCGGAGATCACGGCGGTGACCAACCAGTTCGTGAACTCGTACAAGCGCCTGTGGGGTGGCGACGAGGCCCCCAGCTTCGTGTGCTGGGGTCACAACAACCGGTCCGCGCTGATTCGCGTTCCGCTCTACAAGCCCAACAAGGGCCAGAGCTCGCGCATCGAGTACCGGGCGATCGACTCGGCAGCCAACCCGTACCTCGCGTACTCGCTGATGCTCGCCGCCGGGCTCAAGGGCATCGAGGAGGGCTACGAGCTTCCGCCGGAGGCCGAGGACAACGTGTGGGGACTCAGCGACACCGAGCGTCGCGCGCTGGGCTACCACCAGCTGCCCGCCAGCCTCGACCATGCCATCCAGTACATGGAGGAGTCCGAGCTGGTCGCCGAGACGCTGGGGGAGCACGTGTTCAACTATGTGCTGCTGAACAAGCGTCAGGAATGGCGAGAGTACCGCTCGCAGGTCACCCCATTCGAACTCAATAAGAACCTCGAGATGCTCTAGGGACTCACCTCAGACAGGTACAGGACATGGCGAGAGAACAGTTGACTCTGACGGACCTCGCTCGGGTGGGCTTCGCCGATCTCGGCGAGGCCCGCGCGCGTCTCGACGAGGTCGGTGAACTCGGCGGGCCTGACCCGTCGGATCTGTTCCCGCTGCTCACCCGGGCTGCGAATCCCGATGCGGCCCTCTTCGCCGTGCTGTCGTTGGTGCGCCAGGCCCCGACCGAGTTCGTGGCGCTCCGGCGGCATCCCGGCGCCCTGCAGCGCCTGGTGCTCGTGTCCGGGGCTTCGACCGGGTTGACCGATTTTTTCCTCCGGCATCCGGCAGAACTCGCGGTGTTGCACGAGAAGACCACCGCCGTGGCCGGGCTCCGTGAGCTGACAGACGACCTGCTCGACGCCGTCCAGTCGAAGGATGGCTTCGCCGAACTCATCGACGACGACGGGTGGGTGGCCCTGCGGGTGCGGTACCGCCGCCGGCTCGCCGAACTGGCAGCCTTCGACCTCGAACAGGCCGACCCCGTGGCCGGACTCGACCGGATCGCCAGGACCCTGGCGCACCTGGCCGCGGCGGCGCTGGAAGCCTCCCTCGCGGTCGCGAGGGGGATGTGCAGCGGCACCGTGGCCGCGCACGGCGTCTATCCCGTTGACGAGGTGCGGCTGACCAAGCTCGCCGTGATCGGAATGGGTAAGGCGGGGGCGGGGGAGCTGAACTACGTCAGTGACGTTGACGTCATCTTCGTCGCAGAGGGCAACGACGACGCCGGGCTCAGCGCCGCCAGGGCGGTGGACATCGCCACCCGGCTCGCGGTCCTGATGATGCGTGGGCTCAACCAGCCCAGCATGGAGCCCGAGCTGTGGGAGGTCGATCCCAACCTGCGCCCCGAGGGCAAGTCCGGCGCCCTGGTGCGTTCCCTCGACTCCCACATCGCGTACTACGACCGCTGGGCCAAGAGCTGGGAGTTCCAGGCGCTGCTGAAGGCACACCCCCTGGCCGGCGACCTGGAGCTCGGCTCCCGCTACGTCGCCGCGGTGGCCCCCAAGGTATGGACCAGCGCCAGCCGGGAGAACTTCGTCGACTCCGTGCAGCGGATGCGCGAACGGGTGACCAGTAACATCCCCGCCGACGAGGTCGCCGTGCAACTCAAGCTGGGCCCCGGCGGTCTGCGGGACATTGAATTCACCGTGCAACTGCTTCAGCTCGTGCACGGCCAGACCGATCCCGACATCCGTCAGCCCGGCACCCTGCCGGCCCTGGCCGCCCTGGCCGATGCCGGCTACGTCGGTCGCGCCGAGGCCGCCGAGTTCGCCCAGGACTACCGGATGCTGCGCCTGATGGAACACCGGCTGCAACTGGACCGGCTGCGCCGAACACACCTGCTGCCCCGGGACGAGTCCGGGCTGCGGGTCCTGGCACGGGCGACGGGCCTGGCCACGAGCGCGGCGGCGCTGACAACCCGGTGGGAGGCCACCAAACACCGGGTGCGCGGCCTGCACGAACGGCTGTTCTATCGGCCGTTGCTCTCCGCGGTCGCCGCCCTGCCCGCTGAGGGCCTGAACCTCACCAGCGCGCAGGCCGAGGCCCGGCTGGCGGCGATCGGCTTCCGCAACACCACGGGCGCCCTGGCCCACATCGCCGCGCTGACCAGCGGTGTGTCCCGGCGGGCGACCATTCAGCAACACCTGTTGCCGGTGCTGCTGCAGTGGCTGTCCGATGGCGCCGACCCCGACTACGGGCTGCTGGCCTTCCGGCGGCTGAGCGACAGCCTCGGTTCCACCTACTGGTTCCTGCGGATGCTCCGGGACTCGTCGGGGGCCGCCGAACGTCTCACCCGGGTGCTCTCGGCGTCGCGGTACGTCGGCGAACTCCTGGAGACCATTCCCGAGGCCGTCGCCTGGCTGGAACACGACAATGACCTGCGCCCCCGCCCGCTCAGCGTGTTGCAGGACGAGGCGCGTGCCGTGCTGGCCAGGCACGGCAGTCCCGACGCCGCCGCGTCCGTGCTCCGCACCAGCCGGCGACGCGAGATGCTTCGCCTGGCGCTGTCGGCCATCCTCGGTCGCATCAGCATTGACGAGCTCGCCGCGGGCCTGACGGATATCTCCACCGTCATCATCCAGGGAATCCTCGGCGCCATCCGTGGTGCCGGTCTCACCGGGGACGACGGTCCGTTCGCTCCGGATGGCATCGAGTTCGCTGTGATCGCCATGGGCCGGTTCGGGGGAGCCGAACTCGGTTTCGGTTCCGACGCTGACGTCATGTACGTCTTCAGGCCCGCTGCCCTCGAGGGCGGTGCGGCCCACGACCGGGCCACCTTCATCGTCCGGGAGCTGAACCGACTCACCGAGGACAACCGGCTGCCGTTCGACCTGGATATCGGCCTGCGCCCCGAGGGCAAGAACGGTGCGGTGGTGCGGTCCATCGATTCCTACCAGGCCTACTACCGCCGGTGGTCGCTCACCTGGGAGGCCCAGGCGCTGTTGCGCGCCCGCGGTGTCGCGGGCGATCCCGCGCTCCTGGAGTCCTTCCACGCCGTGATGGACACTGTGCGGTACCCGGAACAGATCAGTGACCAGGACGTCCGTGAGATCAAGCGCATCAAGGCCCGCGTCGAGAACGAACGTCTCCCGCAGGGAGCCGACCCGAACCGGCACCTCAAGCTGGGCCGCGGCTCGCTGAGCGATGTGGAGTGGTTCGTCCAGTTGCTGCAGCTCCAGCACGCCGCGAGCGTCCCCGCCCTGCGCACGACGTCAACCCTCGAAGCACTCGAGGAGGCCACTCGCGCCGGTTTGGTCACCGAACCGGATGCCGCCGTCCTCCGCGCCGCGTGGCTGTTCGCGTCACGGTGCCGCTCGGCGATCACCCTGTGGACGAACAAGACCGCGGATGTGCTGCCCACTGACAGGATGCAGCTCGACGGCGTCGCCCGCATGATGGAGTACCCGCCGGGTTCGGCGAATCAGCTCGAGGAAGACTACCTCGCGGTGACCCGGCGCGCCCGTGCGGTCTTCGAACGCCGGTTCTATGGACCGGTCGAACGGCCGGGGCCGTTCTCCGGCTGACCTCGACACCGTCGACGACGAAGGGGCCGCAACCTGACGGTTGCGGCCCCTTCGTCGTGCGTTGGGGAGATTAGACCCCGTAGTACAGTTCGAACTCGAACGGGTGCGGGCGCTGCGCGAGGGGCTTGATTTCCTTCTCGCGCTTGTAGTCGATCCAGGTCTCGATCAGCTCGGGGGTGAAGACGTTGCCGGCGAGCAGGAAGTCATGGTCGGCCTCCAGCGCCTGCAGGGCCTCTTCCAGCGATGCGGGAACCTGCGGGATGTTCTTCGCTTCTTCCGGCGGCAGCTCGTAGAGGTCCTTGTCGACGGGCTCGTGCGGCTCGATGCGGTTCTTGATCCCGTCGAGGCCGGCCATCAGCTGGGCGGCGAAGGCGAGGTACGGGTTGCCGGAGGCATCGGGGGCGCGGAACTCGAGGCGCTTGGCCTTGGGGTTGGTGCCGGTGATCGGGATACGGATCGAGGCCGAGCGGTTACCGGCCGAGTAGACCAGGTTGACCGGAGCTTCGAAGCCCGGAACCAGGCGGTGGTACGAGTTGACCGTCGGGTTGGTGAAGGCGAGCACAGCCGGGGCGTGCTTGAGCAGGCCACCGATGTACCAGCGTGCAACGTCGGACAGGCCGCCGTAGCCGGCCTCGTCGTAGAACAGCGGCTTGCCGTCGGCCCAGAGGGACTGGTGGGTGTGCATGCCGGAGCCGTTGTCGCCGAACAGCGGCTTGGGCATGAACGTGGCGGTCTTGCCCCACTCGTGCGCGGTGTTCTTGACGATGTACTTGAACTTCAGCAGGTCGTCGGCCGCGTGCACCATGGTGTCGAACTTGTAGTTGATCTCGCCCTGGCCGCCGGTGCCCACCTCGTGGTGGCTGCGCTCGAGGATGAGGCCGGCGTCCATCAGCTTGAGGCAGATGTCGTCGCGCATGTCGGCGTGCTGGTCGACCGGGCTGACCGGGAAGTAGCCGCCCTTGAACGGGGTCTTGTTGGCGAGGTTGCCGCCCTCTTCCTTGCGGCCGGAGTTCCAGGCACCCTCGCTGGAGTCGACGGAGTAGAAGCTGGTGTGCTGGTTGACCTCGTAGCGCACGTCGTCGAAGATGTAGAACTCGGCCTCTGAGCCGAAGTACGCGGTGTCGCCGATGCCGGTGGAGGCGAGGTACTTCTCGGCCTTCTTGGCCACCTGGCGGGGGTCCTTGGAGTAGATCTCGCCGTTGCGGGGGTTGTAGATGTCGAAGAGCATGATCAGGGTGCGTTCGGCGCGGAACGCGTCGATGTACGCGCTGGTGACGTCGGGGATGAGCTGCATGTCGGATTCGTGGATCGACGCGAAACCGCGGATCGACGAGCCGTCGAACATCTGGCCGACGGTGAAGAAGTCCTCGTCAACGGTCGACGCGGGGATGTTGAAGTGCTGCTGCACACCCGGCAGGTCGGTAAAACGGAGGTCAAGGAACTTGACATCGGTGTCCTTGATGAACGAGAGGACTTCGGACGAATCGCGGAACATGCGGGTTGACTCCAAACGACGTAGGCGTGGGTGACTAGAAATGTCGCACACTGCGGCTTCCCCGACACTATTACGGACGGGTTACTTAAGAATGACGCTTATGTTTCCTCCATGTTACAGAGGGCTCGGTCGGTACACTGATCGGGTGAATTCGACGCCGTCAAGACCCACCACCTTCGGGCAGTTACCGCCCAGCACCTGGCCGGGGGAGCGACTCGGCCTGCCTCGGACCGGACCGCATTCCGTGGGGCGGGTCGGCAGGCGCATCGCGGCGCTGGCCATCGACTGGGCCGTCGCCGTGGCCCTGACCTGCCTGATCTGGGGGTACACCTGGCTCAACTATGACGGCTTCGTGGTCCTGATGGTCTTCGTGGGCCTCCAAGCCCTGCAAGTCGCCGTGTTCGGGGGGAGCGTCGGCCACCGCCTGCTCGGCCTGCGTGTGATCGCCCTCACCGGAGGCCGTGCGGGCCTGTGGCGCCCGATCGTCCGGTCGGTGCTGCTGGGTCTGGCCGTTCCCGCCCTGGTCTGGGACTCGGACCAGCGGGGCTTCCACGACAAGATCGCCGGCACCGTCCTGATCAGGCGCTAGTCTCCGGCACGCAGAGAAGGGCACGGGGTTGACCCCGTGCCCTTCGTTGTTCTGGTGGATGCGTGTGGCTAGTTGCCGCGCTGCGGACGGGCCTTGGTGGGGTCGACACCCTTGGGAATCGGCAGTTTCTTGGTCATGGAGTTGAGGCGGTTGTTGACCGCCAGCACTTCGGCCTTGGTCAGGGTCGGCTTGATCTTGGTCAGCCGCCGGGCGAGCTTGTGCAGCGGAACGGCGTCGGCGTCTGGGCCCACGGTGATGACGGTGACCGCGACGTTGCCGCCGACCTTGGCCACCGAACGCTTTTCCTCGTCCAACATGCGGGCGGTGCGGGTGCGCGGTCCCTCGCTGATGAGCACAACTCCACCGCGGCCGACGGCGCGATAGATGGCGTCCTGGGTCTTACCGTTGACGGCGACGGGCATTTCGCTCCCCACCCAGCCGCGCTTCAACGAACTGCGCAGAACCGCGCCGACGGCGCCGGGCTGGCCCTCGATCTGCGAGTACGCGGCCTTCTCTGCACGCCGACCCAGGATGATCAGCATCGCCAGGACGCCGGCGAGCACGCCGGCGACGATCCAGAGGGCGATGGTGAAACCGTTGTCGGGGGTCAGCAGCAGCGCAAGGGCCAAGCCGACAACAACAGGGATCAGGAAACCCAAGATCATGAACAGAACGATGTTCGAGTCGTAGCGCCGGGTCATCTGGAAGACCTGCCACATTTGCTTCAAGCGGCCAGGTTCTTTGGGGGTGCGGGGACTCTTGTCCTTGCTTCGTGCCATGGTTCTAAGACTACCCAGTCGGTCGATATCCGCGGAACGGATTTAGGGTCAAACGGCCTGGCTGAAGGCCACGGTCGCGTCGGCGAGGTGCTGCAGGTGGGCGGGCACCGGGCGTCCGGTGGCCGTCATCGACTGTGCCCAGAGCCGACCGGCCCGGTAGGAGGAACGCACCAACGGTCCGGCGAGCACGCCGAGGAAACCGATCTGCTCCGCTTCGGCCTTGAGGTCAACGAACTCCTCCGGTCGCACCCACCTGGCCACCGGCAGGTGCCGGGGGCTCGGCCGCAGGTACTGCGTGATGGTGATGATGTCGGTCCCGGCATCGTGCAGGTCCTGCAGCGCTTGGGACACCTCGGCGCGTTCCTCGCCCATGCCGAGAATCAGGTTCGACTTGGTGATCAGTCCCGCGGCCCGCCCCTGGCTGAGCACGTCGAGGGACCTGTCATAACGGAAGGCGGGACGAATGCGTTTGAAGATCCGCGGGACCGTCTCGACGTTGTGCGCGAAGACCTCAGGGCTGGCAGAGAACACCTCGGCCAGGTGGATTGGGTTGCCCGTGAAATCGGGGACGAGGATCTCGACCCCGGTCCCCGGGCTTTGGAGGTGGATCTGCCGGATCGTCTCGGCGTAGAGCCAGGCGCCCTCATCGGGCAGGTCGTCGCGGGCGACCCCGGTCACCGTCGCGTAACGCAGGTTCATCGCCACCACCGACTCGGCGACTCGGCGCGGCTCGTCGGTGTCGTAGTCTGCGGGCTTGCCCGTGTCGATCTGACAGAAGTCGCAGCGCCTGGTGCACTGGGAGCCGCCGATCAGGAAGGTGGCCTCGCGGTCTTCCCAGCACTCGTAGATGTTCGGGCAGGCGGCCTCCTGGCACACCGTGTGCAGGTTCTCGCTCTTCACCAGATCCTGCAGGTGGCGGTATTCGGGGCCCATCCTGGCGCGAGTCTTGATCCAGTCGGGCTTCCGCTCGATGGGCGTCTCGGCGTTGCGGATTTCCAGTCGCAGCATCCGGCGTCCGTCGGGCGCGGCGGTCATACGGACACCGCCAGCCGGCTGCGGAAACGGGTTGTGATGGAGTCGACGACGTCCTCGGTGCTGACGTCTCGGCCGAGTACCTGAGACATGGTGGTGACGCCCGCATCGACGATGCCGCAGGCGACAATACGGTCGTACGGTTCGAGCGAGTTGTTGCAGTTGAGGGCGAACCCGTGCATGGTCACACCGTCGGCGACCCGGATGCCGATGGCGGCGATCTTGTCCTCGGCCCCGGCGGGCCCGACCCAGACACCGCTGCGTCCGGGAACCCGTCTGCCGTCGATCCCGAAATCGGCCAGCGCGTCGATGAGGATGTCCTCGAGCAGACGCACGTAGCCGACCACGTCGAGAGGTTCGGGCAGGCGCAGGATCGGGTAGCCGATCAGCTGACCGGGCCCGTGCCAGGTGATCCGGCCGCCGCGGTCGACGTCCACGACCGGCGTGCCGTCGGTGGGACGGTCCTCCGGCTGGGTGCGTTTGCCGGCCGTGTACACGGCGGGGTGTTCGAGGAGCAGGACGGTGTTCGGTCGTTGACCGGATACCACCGTGCGATGGACGGCGCGCTGGAGCTCAAGGCCCTCGAAATACGGCACGGAGTTGGCGCTTAGCCCCGCGACGACAAAGTCGAGCATGCGGTAAGTCTAGGGGGTCTCCTCCCCAGCCTGAGCACCGCTCGAGTTTCCGCCAGATTCCCACCGAGGGGAGGGGGCCGCCGGTCCGAACGGCACGGTGGAGTGATGGAGCACAGGCAGATTCCCGCCCGAGAGGAGACCCTGGCCGGGTTCCGGCTGATACGCCGGATCGGCACGGGGAGCCGTTCGATCATCTACCTCGGCCGGGCGCCCGGAGAGCAGGGCCAGGCCCTGAATGTGGCACTGAAGGTGTTCGGGCCGGAGGCTGACAGGCCGGCGCTCGACCGGCAGGTGCGAGCCATGCTCACAGTGCCGCCGGCGATGCTCGCGCCGTTGCGGGACGTGGCGACGGCACCCGACGGCCGGCTCTGCCTCGTGCTGGACCGCCTGACCGGTTCGTCGTTGGACCGGCTGCTGGCCGAGCGGGGCACCCTCGGTGCCGGTGAGGTCGTGACCATTGCCGCGACGATCACGGCAGCACTGCAGGCGCTGCACGACGCCGGATTCAGCCACTCCATGATCGGACCTGCCTGCGTACGGTTCGACGGCTGTGGCCGACCGGTGCTTCTCGGGCTGGGCGCGCTGGAGGATCTGCCCGCCGGGGGAGCCGGTGTCGCGCGGCGGCGGGACGACCTCGTGCGCCTGGCGGGCTGTGTGAGATCCATCCGGGACCACCTGGACCCTCAGGCTCCGGAGGCGGCGACGGCGGAGTCGGTCGTGGCCGAGTTCGAAGCCGCGGCCACGGCGCGACCCGTCCCGCCGGATTTGTCCGGCGTGGAATCCGTTCTGTTCGACTGGGCGGCAGCGACAGCCGTCCGGGGTGCGGTACCGGGCACCGTGCCGGCAGATCCCGAGGGACCGGAGGATACCCACGGCCTGGCCGCACCGTCGAGCCGACTGACCAGACCGGCCCGCCCGGCCGGGGCGCGTGAGCCGGCCATCCGAGCCGGCGGGCGACTGGCGGGTGCAGAGCGTGGAAGCGCGGCGAAGCCGACAGGACGGTTGGAGCGGCAGGTGCGGCGTGGGCTGGCCGGATGCCGGTCAGGGCTGCGAATCGTGAATGCTCGGTCGCGGGTGGGCGCTCGGTGGCTGCAGGCGCTGCGGCGGAACCGGAGTCGAGCACGGCCGGTCATCGTCGGTGTCTGCCTCGCGGTGGCGCTGGCCGCCGGAGGCCTTGCGGCGCTGTCCCCAGCCGAGTCCCCGGTGGTCGCCGGGGACGCCGGCGACCTGTCGGCGCCCGCGACGCGGTCCTCGTCACCGGGTGCCGAAGCGACCGCGGGGCCGGGAGACGACGGGCCGGCAGGCGCCGACGGATCCGCAGCGACTCTCGTGTCCGACGATCCGGCGGCGGCGACCCTGGTCCTGCTCGAGCTGCGCGAGGGGTGTTTGGCGGAGGCGTCTGTGCTGTGTCTGGAAAGTGTCGACCAGGCCGGTTCCGTGGCCATGGCCGCCGACTCGTATCGGGCACTTCAGATGGAACCGAGCGCCGACCGCACTGCTGCGGGTTTCACGGCCACCGTGCAGGAGCGCCGCGGCAACGCCGCGCTGATTGTTCTGACGCCGGCGGCCGGCGGTCCCGCGAACACACAACCGGCCTCAGTCCTGGTGATCAAGGGCGAGGCCGGCTGGCGGTTACGCGAACTCTTCGACTACTGACCCGTCTGGCGGGTCTGTGACACTAGATTCCGAGGTTGGCCTCGAATGCGCCGGCTTCCAGACGTGCCTTCATGGTGGTGAGGAAGCGCGAGGCGTCCGCTCCATCGATGATGCGGTGGTCGTAGGACAGCGCCAGGAACACCGTCGAACGAATCGCAATGGAGTCCAGACCCTTGTCGGTCACGACGACGGGCTTCTTGTAGACAACGCCGGTGCCGAGAATGGCGCTCTGCGGGAGGAAGACCACCGGGGTGTCGAACAAAGCGCCGCGTGAACCCGTATTGGTGAGGGTGAACGTGCCACCGGACAGCTCGTCGGGCTTGAGCTTGTTGTCGCGGGTGCGGGCAGCCAGGTCAGCGATCTGGGCGGCGAAACCGGCCAGATCGAGGTCACCGGCGTCGCGGATGACGGGAGTCAGCAGTCCGCGTTCGGTGTCCACGGCGATGCTCATGTTCTCCTGGCCCGGGTACACGATCGACGTGCCGTCGACGGTCGCGTTGATGATCGGGTTCGCCTTCAGTGCCTCGGCCGCGGCCAGGGCGAAGAACGGCAGGAAGGACAGCTTGTTGCCGGTCTTCTCGTGGAAGGAGACCTTGACCTTGTCGCGGAGCATGGCGACACGGGTGACGTCAACCTCCACGACAGTGGTGAGCTGGGCCGTCTGCTGCATCGACGCTACAGCGCGCTCGGCGACGACCTTGCGCAGGCGCGACATCGGCACGGTGGTTCCGCGCAGCGGAGACACCTCGACCTCGGCGGCGGCCGGAGTCGCGGGCGCAGCCGTGGCGGAGGCGGAGACGATGTCCTGCTTGCGGATGCGTCCGCCGACACCGGTGCCGGTGATGGTGGACAGGTCGACGCCGGCCTCGTTCGCGAGCTTGCGGACGATGGGCGTGACGTAACCGCTGGTGCCGGCGTGGGCGCCACGGGTCGGCTCGGCAGCGGATGCTGCCGGGGCGGCGGCGGGTGCTGCTGCTACCGGTGCCGGGGCCGCCGGTGCGGGGGCGGGTGCTGCCGCCACGGGTGCCGGGGCTGCGGGTGCAGCA